>JAKACR010000124.1 GCA_021821225.1 Bacillota bacterium
GCGGCGGCAGATTCACCACCGCGATCACCTGACGCCCGACGAGCTGTTCCGGCTCGTAGAGCACCGTGAGTTGCGCCGAACTGTCCTTTACGCCGAGCGGCCCGAAATCGATCTCCATCTGAAATGCAGGCTTGCGCGCAGTCGGATGCATCCGCGCGGCGACGACCGTCCCCACCCGGATGTCCAGCGCACAAAATTGCCCGACCGGCATGGTGCTCTCCCCGCCGGCTCCCGCTTCTTGGGTGCTATTCACCGCATCCGTCATGGGGAATCCCTCCAGTCTGCGTCACACCTGGGCGACCGGATTCAGTTCGCCCGGATTCAGTTCGCCCGCCCGCAGGCGGTCGCGCCGCAGGATGGGAGCCAGATACTGTCCCGTATGCGAGCCTCCGACTTGCGCGAGCTCTTCCGGCGTCCCCGTCGCCACGACCTGTCCGCCCTGATCGCCGCCTTCTGGCCCCAGATCGATCAGGTAGTCGGCCGTCTTGATCACGTCCAGGTTATGCTCGATGACGATCACCGTATCGCCGGCATCCACGAGGCGCTGCAGGACGTGCAACAGCTTCTCGATGTCCGCGACATGCAGCCCCGTCGTCGGCTCATCCAGGATGTACACCGTCTTGCCCGTGCTGCGCCTGTGCAATTCGGATGCCAGCTTCACCCGCTGCGCTTCTCCCCCGGACATCGTCGTGGCCGGCTGGCCGAGACGCATGTAGCCCAGTCCCACCTCCTGCAATGTGCCCAGGCGACGCGCCACGCGCGGTACGTTCTCAAAGTAGACGAGCGCCTCGTCCACCGTCATGTCAAGCACGTCGGCAATTGATTTTGACTTGTAGTGGACTTCGAGCGTCTCGCGGTTGTACCGCTTGCCCTTGCACACCTCGCACGGGACGTAGACATCGGGGAGAAAGTGCATCTCGATCTTGATGATCCCGTCGCCGTGGCAGGCCTCGCAGCGCCCTCCGCGGACATTGAAGCTGAACCGACCCTTCTTGTATCCGCGCACCTTCGCCTCCGTCGTGGCCGCGAAGACATCCCGGATATCGTCAAACACGCCCGTGTAGGTCGCGGGATTGGAGCGCGGCGTCCGCCCGATCGGCGACTGATCGATGTCGATGACCTTATCGACGTGCTCCAGCCCCTCGATGCTCTCGTACTTGCCAGGCCGCACATGCGCCCCGTTCAATTGTGACGCCAAGGCCTTGTGCAGAATCTCGTTCACCAGCGTGCTCTTCCCGGAACCCGACACTCCGGTCACGCAGGTGAACACGCCGATTGGAAAGCGAACCGTCACGTTTTTCAGGTTGTTCTCCCGCGCGCCGCGCAGCATGATTATCCGCTCCCCGACTGGCCTGCGCGCGGGCGGAACAGGCACAAAACGCCGACCGCTCAGATACTGCCCGGTCAACGAATGCGGATTGTCCATGATGTCCTGAACGCTGCCCTGCGCGACCACGGTGCCGCCGCGTTCGCCCGCTCCCGGGCCGATGTCCAGGATGTGGTCCGCCGCAAACATCGTGTCCTCATCATGTTCGACCACGATCAACGTATTCCCCAGATCGCGCATGCGCAAAAGCGTGTTCAGCAGGCGGGCGTTGTCGCGCTGATGCAATCCGATGCTCGGTTCGTCCAGGATGTACAGCACGCCCACCAGGCTTGAGCCGATTTGCGTGGCCAGCCGGATGCGCTGCGCCTCGCCGCCCGACAGTGTGCCGGCTGAGCGGGCCAGCGTCAGATAGTTCAGACCGACATCGCGCAAAAACCCGAGACGCGATCGGATTTCCTTGAGGATCAGGTTGGCGATCTGCGCGTCTTTCTCAGACAGCGCCAGTCCGTCAAAAAACGCGAGCGCATCCGTGATCGACTTTGCGGTCACCTGCGCGATATTGTCCGTTCCCACGCGGACGGACAGGCTTTCCGGCCGCAGCCTGCGCCCTTGGCACGCCGGGCACGGCCTGCTGCTCATGTACCCCGAGATGAATTCCCGGATATAATCGGACGCCGTCTCGCGATAGCGCCGCTCCAGATTGGGCACAATACCCTCATAGGATACTTCCGCCTGTTTGACCTGGCCGAAGTCATTCTCAAATGAAAAGCGGACCTTTTCCGTCGGCGCGCCATTTAGCAACCGATTCAGTCCCGCCACGGGCAGTTCGCTTACGGGAACATCCACGCGCAGCCCGAATTGCCGGCACGCGGCCATCAGCAACTCCGGATAGTACGTCGAGGACGATCCCGCCCAGGGCGTCACGGCTCCGTCGGCAATGGACCGGCCTTGATCGGGAATCACGAGTTGCACGTCGACCTCCAGCTTCTCCCCGAGACCGAAGCACGCTTCGCAGGCGCCGAACGGACTGTTGAACGAAAACATGCGCGGGCTGAGCTCCGGTACACTGTAACCGCAGTTGGGACAGGCGAGGTTCTGGCTGAACAGGATCTCCTCACCGTCGACCACATCCGCCATAACCAGCCCTCCGGAGAGCGACAGGGCCGTCTCCAGCGAATCCGCCAGGCGCGCGCGGACATCCTCTTTCAGGACAATGCGGTCGACGACCACGGCGATGTTGTGTTTTTTGTTCTTCTCCAGCTTGATCGACCCGTCCAGTTCACGCAGTTCCCCATCGACGCGCACGCGCACATATCCGCTGCGGGCAAGGTCCTCCAGCATCTTCGCGTGCTCGCCTTTTTTCCCGCTCACCACGGGAGCGAGAATCTGCAGGCGCGCACGTTCCGGCAGGGCGAGCAGGCGCTCCACCATCTGGTCGATCGTCTGCGACGATATGGGGATGTTGCATTTTGGGCAGTGCGGCTTGCCGATGCGCGCGTACAGCAACCGCAGATAATCGTAGATTTCCGTGACCGTGCCGACGGTCGAGCGCGGGTTGCGGCTCGTCGTCTTCTGGTCAATGCTGATCGCGGGCGACAGGCCCTCGATCGCGTCGACGTCCGGCTTGTCCATCTGGCCGAGAAACTGCCGCGCGTAGGCGGACAACGATTCCACATAGCGCCGCTGGCCTTCGGCGTACAGCGTATCGAACGCAAGCGACGACTTGCCCGAGCCGCTCAGCCCTGTCAACACGACGAGGCGGTCGCGCGGAATCGTCACATCGATATTTTTCAGATTGTGGACGCGCGCGCCCTTGATCACGATGCTCTCGTGCGCCATATCCGGCGGCACCTCCTCTGGGGACTTCATCACTGCTCCCCTCTGTCCGTCGTGCGACCGTCTCCCGGCTGTCGTCCGCGCATCGATCAGGATGTCGCGGACAGCTCGATCAGAATGTCCCGTAATTCGGCCGCCCGCTCAAACTGCAGCGCCCGCGCCGCCTCTTTCATCTCATGTTCCAGCCGCTTGGCCATGTCCGCGCGCTCCGCCCTGGTCAGACGGTTCATCTTCGCGGACAGTTCCTCTCCGTCCGCCATGGGTTTCACCGCCTCAATCACGTCCCGCACCGCTTTGCGGATGGTCTGCGGCGTGATGCCGTGCGCCTCGTTGTACGCGGACTGGATCTGCCGACGGCGGTTCGTCTCGTCGATGGCGACCCGCATCGAGTCGGTCGTCGCATCCGCGTACATGATGACCTCCCCGCCGGCATGGCGCGCCGCGCGCCCGATCGTCTGGATGAGCGAACGCTCGGCGCGCAAGAAGCCTTCCTTGTCCGCGTCCAGAATCGCCACGAGCGATACCTCGGGCAGGTCGAGGCCCTCGCGCAGCAGATTGATCCCGACAAGGACATCGAACACGCCAAGCCGCAGGTCGCGCAGGATCGCCATGCGTTCGAGCGTCTTGATGTCGCTGTGCAGATAGCGCACCTTGATCCCGCTCTCCTTCAGGTAATCCGTGAGATCCTCCGCCATCTTCTTCGTGAGCGTCGTTACGAGCACGCGCTCTTCGCGCGCAATGCGCCGGCGCGCCTCGCTGATCAAATCGTCGATCTGCCCCTTGATGGACCGCACGTGAATGAGTGGATCGAGCAGCCCCGTCGGACGGATGATCTGCTCCACAATCACACCGCTCTCCCGTCGCTCGTAGTCGCCCGGAGTCGCGGAGACAAACACGGTCTGGTACTTGTAGCGCCCCAGTTCCTCAAAGCGCAGGGGCCGGTTGTCGGCCGCGGAGGGAAGCCGGAAGCCGTGTTCGATCAACGTGAGTTTGCGTGTCCGGTCGCCGCCGTACATGCCGTGCAATTGCGGGATGGTGACGTGCGACTCATCGATCACGAGCAAAAAATTCTCGGGAAAATAATCAAACAGCGTGAACGGAGGCTCTCCCTCTTTGCGCCCGTCCAGATGGCGCGAATAGTTTTCGATCCCGGAACAGAATCCGACCTCTTGCATCATTTCAATATCGTAGTTCGTCCGCTGTTCAAGCCGCTGCGCCTCAAGCAACTTGCCCCGCGACCGCAGTTCGGCCAAGCGTTCGGCAAGTTCCGCACGGATATCCGTGATGGCGCGCGCGATCGTCTCCCCTGAAGAGACAAAGTGTGACGCCGGAAAGATCGCCACATGCTCTCGCCGTCCGAGCACTTCGCCGGACACGATGTCGATCTCCGTGATCCGTTCCACCTCATCGCCGAAAAACTCCACGCGGATCGCCTGCTCCCCACGCGAAGCGGGAACGATCTCCAGCACATCGCCGCGCACACGAAAAGTGCCGCGGACAAAATTGACATCGTTCCGGTCGTACTGCATGTCCACAAGCCTGCGCAGCACTTCGTTGCGCGGCCGTTCGGAACCGATACGCAATGACAGCACATTCTCCCGGTAGCGGTCCGGATTGCCCAGACCGAAGATGCTCGACACACTCGCCACGACCAGGACGTCGTTGCGCTCGATCAACGCGCTCGTCGCGGCGTGCCTGAGTTTGTCGATCTCGTCGTTGATCTTCGCATCCTTTTCGATAAACGTGTCCGATTGCGGAATATACGCCTCCGGCTGATAATAATCATAGTAGCTGACGAAGTACTCGACCGCATTGTGCGGAAAAAATTCCTTGAATTCCGAGGTCAACTGCGCGGCCAGCGTCTTGTTGTGCGCGATCACGAGCGTCGGCCTGTCCACCTCGGCCACGACATTTGCGATGGTGAAAGTCTTGCCCGAACCCGTGACGCCGAGCAGCGTCTGGAACCGCCTGTTTTCCCTGATGCCGTCGACCAGTCGCTCGATCGCCAGCGGTTGGTCCCCCGTCGGTCTGTATTCGGCTTCCAACTGAAAATGACCCGGCAAAACAGAGTGCACGTCTCCACACTCCTTTATCCCGCTGTACTCCTCCATTATATACGATCCATGTGCGACCATACGTTCGGTTCAAACTCCGGTTCTGTCCCCTACGCGTTGTCGGCGCCTGCCTGAACCTGCGAAGACTCGTCTCTGGGAGTATGCGCGGATGGTTCATCCCTGGCAACGCGCTCGCGGGGCGCAAGAAAGACGGCCAGCTTCTGCCGCAGGATGAGCGGATTCTCGCCCGCCTGGATCGACACGATCCCCTCCATGATCAATTCCTTCACAAGCAGTTCCTGTTTCGAGCGCTGCTTCAGCTTGCTTGCGATCGGCAGCCATACGAGATTGGCGCTTCCCACCCCGTACAGGGTCGCAATGAACGCCGTCGCGATCAGCGGGCCGAGCCGACTCACGTTGGACAGATTGCCGAGCACGTGGATCAACCCCATGACCGTCCCGATGATGCCCATGGTAGGCGCAAAGCCGCCCGCCGCTTCGAAGATCGCCGCGCCCGCTTCATGTCGATTCTCCACAAACTGGATGTCCGTCTCCAGTACGCTGCGCACCAGTCCAGGATCGACACCGTCGACGATCATCTGCACACCATTGCGGAAAAACGGGTCCTCATACTGCTCCACCCGTTCCTCAAGAGAGAGAATTCCCTCTCGCCTGGCCAGCGCCGCCAATTCTGCAAGTTCGTCGATCGTGCGCCTGGCGTCGGTCGATTTGCCGAAGAATGCAACACGCAACAACGCCCCGACGGATTTCAATTGATCCGGCGGAAATGAGATGATCGTCGCGCCGATCGTCCCCCCAAACACGATGATCCCGGCGGACAGCCCCAGCAACGCGCCAACCGACCCGCCCTCCATGACAAAGGCCACGATGAGCGAGAACACGCCAAGCAATAATCCCAAGAGTGTCGTCAAATCCATCAAGTCTATACTCCTCAATTATATTGATATAACCACTCCATCGGATGATCAGCGCGCCGAGCGAAACGCCGGCTTGCGAACGCGCCACCAGCGCCACAGCCACTGCATGACGCGCACACTGTGCACTTCCATGTACGCATGGGCCCGTTCATCCGGCACGGCGATGATGCCGAGCTGGTGCGGATCCCGATGGTAGACAGGCATCCCGACAAAGCGCGCCTCTTTGCGCTCATCCAGCACTTCCATCTTCACATAAGCCGGATTCTGATCGATCGCAAAATGGATATCGTATGAACTGTTGACCGGCGTGGCGCCGATCCTGCGCAACACTTCGCCAGGTTGCAGTCCCATGGCGTGCGCCGGACTTCCCGCAATGACCGCAAGAATGCGAACACCCCGCGCAGGACGGACATAGAGCGGGCTATCTTCCCATTCCCGCCGCCGGATGGCCGCGTACAGCATACCGTGCGCCGTGAACGCCAATACCGCGGACACCGCCAGAACCCAGGGCCGCCAGAGCGACAGGAGCGCAAGCGCCGTCACCAGGGCGCCGTACAGAATCACCGCCGTTCCCGCTTTGCGGCTCACGTCGCGCGGCAGAGAACCGACCGCCATACCGCCAAAGCCGATCAACACAGGGAAAGGCAGCGGCGTCCCCGTCGCCGTAAGCAGGACCAGCGGCACAGGCCAGAATTTCTGAAGGACGTAAGCGCCCACGGTCTGTCCGCGCCGACTGCGCACAAAGAGCGGACTTGCTCCGCGATGGCCGGAGAACAGCACCAGCACCCCTTCCGCGATATGCAACACGCCTGCCAAGAAAAGCAAGGAACGTCCATGGACAAAAGGCAGTGTGGCCAGAGGTCCCCATAGCCGGCCTCCGTGCCCCGCAAATGCCGCCGCCGCCACATGAGCCAGCGCAAGGGTGGACGCGGCGTACGCCACGCAAGCGTAACGCACGTCGATCAGCGCCAGGACGCCAAGCACGCCCCACATCCACAGTGTATCGTACCTGCCGATCACAACGCCCAAGGCCAACAATCCCGCCGTCAACACAATGCCCGCAAGCAGCGCGAACGCCAGTGAGGCCAGCCAATCGCGCAGAACGGACGTGACGCGCACACCGAACGACGCGCGCTCGACGCGCTGGATCCGCTTGTACTGCAGCCAGACAAAAAGCACCATGGCAAGGTAAATCCATGGTGATCGCGCGAGGGCGCCGTAGCCTGCGGCCGCCTGCCAAAAGAGATTCAATTCCATCTTCCTTCCAGTCGACGGGAGGGATCGTCTTGTTCATTTCGACATCCATCCCCCGCCTCCTGCCGTTCACGGGAATTTCCCGACTCATGAAAGGCGGCTTTCCAGGTAGCCGATCGCGGCCGTGAGCGGCGGATCGGTCCGCTCGCGCAAAGCCAGGAGCGCAACATTCAGCACGTAGGCCGTGGCGGCGTCCACCCTGCCCGTGGCGGGCAACTTGTGAATTCTCTGGAACGCGGCCACCGCGCGCTCCGTTTCCACGCTGAAATAGCCATCCGTGCGCCCCGGATCGTATCCGAGAGCGAGGAGCATCCGCTGTAGCACGGCGACGCTGACCGAGTTGCTGTTTTGCTCAAGCGGCCGGCGCGCCGTCATCGGCAACGGCGGCAGGTGAAAGAAGGAAGGCGTGGGAACGGCCAGCCGGGGTGCGAGACCGCGTTTGTGCACCCATTCTCCGTTTGGCGTCAGCCAGCGGGCCACCGTCATCTTGAGACTCGATCCGTCCGCAAAGTCTTCCGTCTCC
>JAKACR010000125.1 GCA_021821225.1 Bacillota bacterium
GTCCGCCCATCACACCCGCCAGGCCCAGCGCCTTTTGTCCATCGGCGATCAGTGTCACATCCTCCCACAGCGTGCGCGTCTGGCTGTCAAGCGTGACCAGTTGTTCCCCCGCCTTCGCCTGCCGCACGATGATCTGTCCGTCCGCGATCGCATCGTAGTCGAACGCATGCAGGGGTTGCCCCCACTCGTACATCACGTAATTCGTGATATCGACCAGATTGCTGATCGGCCGCACACCGACCGCAAGCAGGCGCAACTGCATCCATAGCGGCGAAGGCCCGGGCGTCACACCCGCGACGACCCGCGCCGCATATCCCGGACACTTGTCCGTGTCAAGCCGCACACGCAGCGGAAATTCCTCCTGTCCCAGCAGGTTGCCGGCCATGTCGTCGGGCATCCGCGCCGCGCGCCCGTACAGGGCCGCCACCTCGTATGCGACGCCGCGCAGTGACAGGCAATCGGAGCGGTTCGGCGTCAGTTCGAGTTCCATCACCGTGTCGTCGAGTCCGAGGTAGGAGACGATCGCTTCACCGACAGGTGCGTCGTCCGGCAGCACAAAAATGCCGGAAATCTGCTCCCTGGCCATCAACCTGACGTTAAGGCCGATCTCCTCCGCCGAGCAGATCATGCCCTCAGAGGCCACGCCGCGCAGCTTCGTCCGCCTGATCGCTCCGCCCGGCAACCAGGCGCCGTCACACGCCACGGGAACCTTCTGGCCGACGGCGACATTGGACGCGCCGCAGACGATCGAAAGCGGGTTGCCCGTTCCGGCATCCACCGCGCACACGCGCAGTTTGTCGGCATTCGGATGGCTTTCCACCGCCAGCACCCGCCCCACCACCACCCCCTGCAGAGGCGGTCCAAACTTCTCCATCCGCTCTACGGGAATGCCCGCGTTGGTCAGATCCGCCGCAATCCGCTCCGGTGTCAGGCCGGTCAGGTCGACGTACTCCGCCAGCCAGTTCCACGTGATTTTCATGCCGCTCCCCCTTTATAAAGGTTGTCACGCTCTTATAGAGGTTGTTCAAAAAGGGGGCAGAACTCCCCGGCGCATTGCCGCGTCATCGCCAGAAATGCTCCCTCACGTACCAAAAACGTACGCTCGGTCCGCATTTCTGGCTGCTTTTTTGCACTGCGCGGGGCTTACCTGCTCCCTTTTTGAACAGGCTCTTATAGTGCCGCGCCGGAAAACTGGCGCAAAAAACGCAGATCGTTCACATAAAAATCCCGGATGTCCTCCACGCGATAGAGCAGCATGGCGATCCGCTCAATTCCCATTCCAAAAGCGAATCCGCTCACCTGCGAAGGGTCGTAGCCGTTTATGCGCAGAACGTTCGGATGGACCATGCCGCAGCCCAGAATCTCGATCCATCCGGTCTGCTTGCACGTGGCGCACCCCTCGCCGTCACAGTGGATGCAGCGTACGTCGAGTTCCGCGCTCGGCTCGGTGAAGGGGAAAAAGCTCGGGCGCAGCCTCACCTGCTGATCGGGACCGTACATCTCGCGCGCGAAGGCGAGCAGCGTACCCTTGAGATCGCTCATGCGCACGCCCGGTCCCACCACCAGTCCCTCGCATTGCGCAAATGAGTGTGAATGCGTCGCATCGTCGTCATCGCGCCGATAGACCCGGCCGGGGACGATGATGCGCACCGGCGAATTGGGTTCGCACTTTTCCAGCGTGCGCGCCTGCACCGGCGACGTATGCGTGCGCAGCAGCAGTTGTTCAGTGAAAAAAAACGTGTCCTGCATGTCGCGCGCGGGGTGCTCCAAAGGAAAATTGAGCGCCGTGAAGTTGTAGTGATCAAGCTCCACTTCGGGACCTTCTTCGACCGTGAACCCGAAGCCGACGAAGATGTCCTCCAGACGGCGAATCACCCTTTGCAGCGGATGTTCCGCCCCGATCGGCGCAAACCTTCCGGGCAGGGTGATGTCCACTTCCTCCCGGCGCTCCTGCGCCTCGTCTTTCGCACGCGCCATCTCATCGCGGCGCGCAGCGAACGCCGTTTCAAGCGCATCGCGCACCCGGTTCGCGGCCTGCCCCACCGTGGGCCGTTTTTCTGCGGACAGCGCGCCCATACCTCGCAGGACAGTGGCCAACTCGCCCTTTTTTCCGAGGTACACCACGCGCCAGTTCTCCAGCGCACCCGGTGTGTCCAATTCTGCCAATCGGGATAATGCCTGTCGCTTCAGTTCGGCCAAACGCGCTTCGATCGCCTTCGCCCCCTGTCTTGAAAATGAGGTTTCGCTGGCAGCCTCCGTCATACACTTGCTGTCTTGAAAATGGGGGCAGGCCCTATCGTTGTCATCCCCTTTGCCCCTGCTCAAACACCGCTGCCCGGAACTCACGATGACCAAAGGGCATGGCCCATGCCGGGCGTACAATAAAAAAGCTTTCGCCTAGGGGCGAAAACTCTTTCGCGGTACCACCCTGATTCGAAAGCCGCGCGCCAAATGGCTGGCCTTCCTCTGAACCCCGTAACGCGGGGCAGGCGGGCCCGTCTACCGCAGCGGCCGATCCACGCCGGGTTTGCCACTGTTCAACGCGCCACTTCCCGAGTGAACTTCCCCCGCCCGCCCACATGAGCGCTCTCAGTCGCGGCGTCTCATCCCTGTACAGGGCCCTTGCCGGGTACTCTCTCGTTCATCAGTTTAGCCCATCATACTAAAGTCGCGGCCGACGGGCAAGCGCCCGGCCCGGCAATCCTGAAGATGCTTATGCCAGCCGCTGCCGCAGCGCTTCGTACAGCACCGCGGCGGACGCCGCGCCCGCGTTGAGTGATTCCGCGCCGCCCGGCATCGGCAGCGAGAACAGTTGTGCGCACGCCGCCCGCATTTCCGACGACAGGCCATCCACCTCGGCGCCGACGGCCAGTGCGATATTCGACCGCAACTCCGTCTGAAACAGCGTGCGCGGCGCACGCGCATCCGCGCCAAAAAGCGCAAATCCTGCCGCTTCGAGCCGCCTCACCGTCGTCTGCGCCGACAACCGCGCGACCGCGAGCCTTGCCAGCGCACCCATGGAAGCACGGACGACCTTGGGGTGAAACGGATCGACCGAACCCTCCGTGACAATGGCCACGCGACAACCGACCGCTTGCGCCGTGCGCAGCATCGTTCCGAGATTGCCCGGATCCCGGACACCGTCGGCGACCAGCACCACATTCGCGCAATCGTTTCCGCCCTGCGTCGCGGCGGCATTCAGTTCGTCCTCCAGATTCATCTCGGGCATGCGGACGATCGCCAGCGCACCCTGCGGGTGATCCGTATCAGCCACGCGCGCAAATACAGCCGACGTGAGCTCGACGACCGCGATGCCGCGGGTTTGCGCCCGCTCGGCCAGTTCCAGGGCCGCCTCCCCTTTTGCGCCAAGCGTGTCAAGCAGCAGCGTCTCGATCGGAGCGCCGGCATCCAGGTACTCCCGAACTAGCAACAACCCCTCCGCCGCATACAGTCCGGTTTCTTCTCTCCGCTTGCGCTCTTTCAAAGCCGCCCAGTGCTTCACGCGGGGATTTTGCGGCGAAGTCAGCAGTTCCACTACGCTTCCAGTTTCGCTTTTGCAGCGGCGGCCAATTCACGAAACGCGTTCATGTCGGTGACGGCCAGATCGGCCAGCATCTTTCGGTTCACCTCAATACCCGACTGTTTCAATCCGTACATCAGTCTGCTATACGACAGGCCGTTCAGGCGCGCCGCGGCGTTGATGCGCTGGATCCAGAGACGGCGAAAATCGCGTTTGCGCACGCGCCTGTCGCGGTACGCGTACATCAGGGATTTCATAACCTGCTGGTTGGCTGTGCGGAACAGGCGATGCTTTGACCCGAAATAACCTTTTGCCAACTTCAGGATCTTTTTATGCCTCCGGTGGGTTACTGTGCCACCCTTGACTCTTGCCATCTCATTAATCCTCCCATGGCCCTATTCGGTCAGGTTCTTATAGAGGTTGTTCAAAAAGTGGGCAGAACTTCCCGGCGCATTGCCGCGTCATCGCCAGAAATGCTCCCTCACGTACCCAAAAACGTACGCTCGGTCCGCATTTCTGGCTGCTTCCAAGGGGACATGGGATCAAGTCCGCACAGCAGGCGCCATGATCCCGCCTATCGTGTTGAGGCTCAATCAAACACGATAGGCGCCAACGTGCGACTGCCGAAATTTGGGTGATCCCATGTCCCATTGCACTGCGTGGGTCAACCCTGCCCACTTTTTGAACAGGCTCTTATAGATAGGCCAGCAATTGTTTCATCCGTCTCGCGTCGCCTGCCGCCACCATCGTGGGACGGCGCAACTGGCGCTTTTGTTTGGCGCTTTTCGCGGAGAACATATGGTTTGTAAAGGCGTGATCGCGCTTGATCCTGCCCGAACCGGTCTTTCTGAAACGCTTGACGGCGCCGCGGTGCGACTTCATCTTCGGCATGTATCCCGACCTCCTTTCCCGGACGGCTCTCAGGACGTCTTCTCGACGCTGTTGTTCGGCCGCGGATTCAAAATGATAATCATACTGCGCCCTTCAAGCCGCGGCGCCCGTTCAAGCAACCCATACGGCTCCAGTTCCCGCGCCAAGCGCTCCAGAACGGCCTGCCCAATCCCCGGATGCGTGATCTCGCGCCCGCGAAACCGTACTGCGGCCTTGACCTTGTCTCCCTCTTGCAAAAACTTCGCCGCCGATTTGACCTTTGTGTCAAAATCGTGGTCCTCGATGTTCGGGGTCATACGAATTTCCTTGATCAGGACCACCTTTTGGTTTTTGCGTGCCTCTTTCTCCCGTTTGCTCTGCTCGTACTTGAATTTTCCGTAGTCCATGATGCGGCACACAGGCGGTTTTGCCGTCGGCGCCACGTTGACCAGATCCAGATCCTTTTCCACGGCGATGCGCAGGGCATCCCGGATGTTCACGATGCCAAGCTGCGCTCCCGCCTCGTCAATCAGCCGCACTTCGCGGGCCCGAATGGCTTCATTGATCTGAACGTCGTCCTTGCTAATCTGACAACACCCCCGTTTAAGAGGTTGTTCAAAAAGGGTGCAGAACTCCCCGGCGCATTGCCGCATCATCGCCAGAAACTCTCCTTCACGCACCAAAAACGTACGCTCGGTCCGCATTTCTGGCTGCTTCCCAGGGGACATGGGATCAAGTCCGCACGGCAGGCGCCATGATCCCGCCTATCGTGTTTGAGGCTTCAATCAAACACGATAGGCACCAACGCGCGACTGCCTAAATTTGGGCGCCCCATGTCCCATTGCACTGCGCGGGTCAACCCTGCCCACTTTTTGAACAGGCTCTTTAAATAACATCAAAAGCAAATGCACAAAAAGCGCGAGCTATGGACACGCCCGCACTTCACTCACACTGTTGCCGAAACGTATCGGTTCGCCATCGCGTGTGCAGTGACCCCTGGATACCGCAGAAAGCGGATCGCGAGGTGAGAAGCGGGACGCTTCTTCTTGCCTGCCAGTCAATACACTCTTGCTTGTATCATAGCAAAAATGGCCTTTCACCGCAAGTGGTCGAAAAGCGCCCCCACCCCTGCACAGCAGCAGGAACAAAGACGCTGATGGTTGGGACATGACCGCCGCAGCCGACGTTAACTGGAAGTATAGAGAGTGGAATGAGCGTTGTCAATCGCCTCCATCAAATGGTCACATTGGACACGATCCGTCCATAATTCCACTCTCCCCGCAAAAACGCGCATGAGCGTGTGCACAAACGCGTTTACCGGCTCCGGCATGCAGATGACGAGCTGTTCTGGCGCGCGCGTGATGAGTTCGCTCATCAGGACATCGTATGGATGCAGATCCCGCACTTCGCTTTGCAGGGCGATCCGCTCCATGCGCCCCAGATCCAGCGGTTGCAGCCGTTCGTCAAACCCGATCGCCGTGTTCGCCTTGCACAGCACGTACACGACACCCGGTGTAATCGGAGAGGTTTCCAGAAAATAACGCAGGATATCGAGAAACTCCTCATATTCCCGGCTGATGAGATACTCGTCGGCAACCGACCGCACCGCGACGTCCAATTCGGCCAAAAAGTCGCGGCAGCGAAACTGCAGAAATCCGTCCAGATTGGTCTCGTGACCTTCTTGAAACAGCACGCTCAGTTCCCTTTTCATCCATCTGCGCCGCCGTCGTGAGACGCTGTTCGCGTGAGGGCCGAAAGCGACCGTGCGTTCGAACGCAGCCGCGGCAAGCAAAGCGGTCTCTTCTTTTGCAAACGCCTCCGGAGCGTCCAACAGGCGTTTTTTCACGTACCGGTACTGCCAGGGACCGCACAGATAACGCAGCAATTTTTCGGCCAACAAACGCTCTGACGAGCGTGTGTTCGCCAGATCTTCCAACTCAATGTCGATGTAAGTCGGACACGCCGGATCGTCCACCTGCATGAACAGGAGAACGCCGCGCCGCGCCAAGGGTTCGGCCCGCCCCTGCAGCCAAGCCAACAGATCATGCAGATCCGGCGACGCAACCATGCGCAATCGATGCATTCGTGAGTCCCCTTTCCCGAGGCGAAAGCAACCGTTATGCACAGTATGCGGTTCCGCGACACACACTATGTGCCCGTGGACCTTATCCCGTGTCTCCTGGCGCGTGCGAATTCCCGCGTGAATGACACTCCTGCCACGCCGAACACGATGCCGACGGCAAGCAGTGTCCCAACGCTGATCGTGTGCAGGTTGTGCACATGAAAAGGCGTGCGGATTCCCCATCTCGCCAGGGGTGTCCACAGTTCCAGCACGCCGGCAAGAACAAACGCCAGCCCGCCGTACAGCAGCACGTTGGCCGCGATCCGGCGCGCCATGACAGGCAGCATCTCCGGCGCCACGCGCAATCGGCTCACAAACAGTCCGACCGCAGCCCCTATGGCTATCTGAGTGAGCATCGTCCCCGTACCGAACAGCAATCCGGGCAGAAATCCAAGCGCAGCCGACGGCATCTGCGGCGCCAGCACCGTGTAGACGATCAGCGCGAACGCCCCCGTCCCCCACCCCGCGACAAACCCGTGCAGGGAAGCCATTTTCCAGGACAGCGGTCGCGGTTCCGATCCTCCATCCTGCGCGCGGGTGCGCGGAAACAGCCGACCGAGCGACCCAAGAAAGTGCACATGTCGCCCGACACGCAGGATGTACAGCGCGGTACCGCTCATGAGCAGGCCGATCACAATGTACAGGTACGCCTGAACGTTCTGCAAGGCCAGCACGGGGCCGATCACCAGATAGGCCAATTCCGACGCGATCGCGCGCTGCAGAGTGAACGCCGCCGAAAAAGCGAACCCGCTGCGCAGCCCGCCACGGGAGCTGTAGCTGCCCACAGAATAAGTGAATGTAATCGGCCACGTGTGCTCGTCGGGCGTGATCCCGTGCACGACGCCAAGCAACACCGCGGTGAGCAGCACAACCGCAAAATCCAGGTGGCCCGACGGATTCCACAGGTTGAGCACTGTCATCCCTCCGGCAAAACGAAATGATTACGGTTTGCATCTGAGATGATTGTAGCACAGGTGTCAACCCACCGCTCACACAGGCGGCTGCACATGCTCTCCCCCACCGATCGCGCGGGCGGTGCACATGCTTACGCGGGCGGCTGCGTACGTTCCCGGCGCGCCACGCCGGATGCCAGGGCAGCTTCCGCGACGGCCCTGCTCACCGCCGTACTCACGTCGCGATTGAAAACACTCGGGATGATGTAGTATTCGTTCAGTTCTTCGTCGCTCACGATGGAGGCGATGGCTTTCGCCGCGGCGAGTTTCATCGCTTCGTTGATCGTCACCGCGCGGGAATCAAGCGCTCCGCGGAATATGCCTGGAAAACACAGGACGTTGTTGATCTGGTTCGGATAATCCGAGCGCCCAGTGGCCAGCACGCGCACGTACGGTTCGGCAGTCTCGGGTTCAATCTCCGGAGTGGGATTGGCCATGGCGAACAC
>JAKACR010000126.1 GCA_021821225.1 Bacillota bacterium
GGAACTGCTGCAGACGTCGACACTGATCCTTGCCGCCAACGTGACGGCCGCCAGACAATGGATCAGGGAGTGCTGTGAGAAGACGACCCTGAAAGAAGATCAGATCGCCGAATACAGCGGCGAACGGAAGGACTCCGCATCCGTCACGGTGGCGACATACCAGATTCTCAGCCATCGCGCAAAAGGGAGTGATGAATTTCCCCATCTTTCCCTGCTTGCGGCGCAGAATTGGGGATTGATCATCTACGATGAAGTGCACCTGCTCCCCGCGCCTGTCTTTCGTGTGACGGCAGAGATTCAGGCACGCCGCCGGCTTGGGTTGACGGCGACGTTGATTCGCGAGGACGGACGCGAGGATGAGGTGTTCTCACTCATCGGACCACGCA
Source organism: Bacillota bacterium (assembly GCA_021821225.1). The sequence continues at coordinate 387 of JAKACR010000126.1, forward strand.
AATTTGACGTTCCATGGAAGGACCTCGAAGCGGATGGATGGATCGCGACCGCCGTTTGTACGGAAGTGCGCGTCCGCCTGTCGGATGAGGAGCGCCGTGAGTACGCCCGCGCTTCTGCGCGCGAGAAGATTCGTGTCGCGGCGGAAGCAAGCGCCAAGGAGCAGGCGGTTAAATGGCTGTTGGAGCGGCACAGCGGCGAATTGACGCTCGTTATCGGGCAATACGTCGGACAGTTGGAACGACTGGCGGAGAAAATCGGCGCGCCGCTTGTGACGGGCGCTATGCGCCAGCCCGAACGGGACCGCCTCTATGCGGATTTTCGCGCAGGCAGGCTGCAGACGCTCGTGGTGTCCAAGGTGGCCAATTTTTCGATCGATCTGCCGGACGCGTCGGTGGCCATCCAGGTTTCCGGCACATTTGGTTCAAGACAGGAGGAGGCGCAGCGCTTGGGACGCATCATGCGTCCCAAGCGGCAGGGGATACCGGCGCATTTTTATACGCTCGTGACCAATGAGACGCGGGATCAGGAATTCGCCCACAGCCGGCAGCGATTTCTCGCGGAACAGGGGTACGAATACCGCATCGTCGATCTGGAGGAACTGGAGATGGGGAAGGTGACCGTTTGACATGCGTCTCGCATTCGTCCTCGCGTCGCTTGGCATGCCGCTGCTGGAAGAGATCGGGCGCCAACTGCAACTCGCCGAACCGCTGCCGAAAACAAGGCAAGCGGCCGCCGAATTGATCGAACCCGTATACGCTACGCCGGTCGGTTTCCAGCGAATATGGAACGCGCTGGACGATTACGAGCGCTTCGTGTATGGTGTCGCGCTGCTGGAAATGCGCAGTGACGGATATACACACGGCGTGCCGCGCGCGAAGCTGATCGAGGTGTTGAGCCAGCGTCCCGCGAAAAATCACCAGCCGGAGAAGACGATTGCGCGCCTCGCTGAACTCGCATTGCTCGCACCGACGCGGATCTGGTATCTCGGCGACGGATTTGAACTTTCCGAGACGATCGCTCCACTTGTCTACGATGCCGTATTGGAGAACTGTGATATTCCGCTTGTCCGCGATGTGTTGCCGGCGCCGGTTACCGAAACGGGGCGCGAACTGTCGCGCGATATGGTGCGTTTTCTCGCGCGCGCTGTTAAAAATCCTCCGAATGTGACAAAGGGCGGAAGCCTTTACAGACGGGACATCGCCAAGCTGCGACCGCTGTTTCGCTGCCTCGACGTGAAGGCAGTCGCGGCGGGCGGGCAGTGGGAGGGGGTGCCGTTTGGCATCTACATCGCCGTGACAACGTTGCAGCGCCTGCGGGTTGTTCGGTTGGAGGAAGGTTCCTTCCTGTTGTTCGGTGAAGTGCTTGACGAGTTTCTCAACATGCCGGAGCCTGTCTTGCGCGAAGCGGTGCTTGCGGCGGTTCTGAAGGGATTTCAGCAGGGCTGCATCCACCTGTTCGGAATTCTCGCCAGGTGGCTGGCGGTCAGTCCGACCGGGGAGTGGGCGCCAGTCGTGCACGCACTCGTGGCGAGGTACGGTTGTGGCCGGAAGATGCCGGAATGGACCGAGGACGCGGACCTGTGGGTGACCATCATGTCCGCAGCCGGCTATTTGGATGAGGCGTATCATGAAGAGTACGGCAAACTGCCGCTATGCCGGAGTCCCGCGTTCACCGTGGCGGATGACAGAAGCGCCGGGCGCTGGATCGTGCAGCCCAATTTTGATCTGCTGGTGCCAGAGGACGCGCCCATCGCGCTGCACTTTCTGGCCGGTCAATTGGCCGAACTCGTGCGCGCCGACGTGATGTCCGTGTATCACATCGACAAGCTGTCGATTCTGCGTCTGCTGGACCATGGATGGAAATTGTCGGAGATTGAAGCGTGTCTTGCTGATTTTTCCGGGGCCGCGTTGCCCGGAACGATCGCGCGCGCGTTGCGGGACTGGGTGCGCGAGCATGAGCGCGCCGTGATATGGGATGTGATGCTCGTGCGTTTTCAGACTCCGGAGTTGCTGAGCGAGTTTATGGCCGACGAGCGGGCGCGTCCGGCCGTCGTGGAGACAGTCGGGAACGCGGCTGTCATCATCCAGCGCAATATGGAGAAACGCGTGCGCGAGGTGTTGACGGAGCTCGGCGCAGCCGCGCCGGAAAGTGTGCGCCGGCCGGGCGAAGATCCGGCGCGCGCGGACGGGAAGCGGCGAAACGGCGCTCACACCAAGGCGAACATGATTGCGTTGCGGCGCTTAACCGGTCCTGCCGTGCGCGAACTGGTGCGGGAGCGACTTGGGGAGCAGGGATAAAGTCCGTTGAGGGTCCGTTGACCAGCCGCGCGCCCTTTCTCCCTATTTTCTTGGCGTGCCCGTGATATCGGAGTGTATGCATGAAAACCCCCACGCCGACGAATCGTATGGTTGGTGGGGGTGATGCGACATGCCTGTCAGGCTGGTGCCGATCAGGCTGACCGGATGGATTTGCGCCGTGAGTTGCGCCGCTGTCATGGGGCTTGTTACTCTGGATCGAGAATCCTCTGCCCGTGCGGTCGACGAGGCGCGGGTGATCGTCGTGGACGCGGGGCATGGCGGAGTGGACGGAGGGGCGAGCGGGATGGGAATTCTCGAAAAGGATGTGACGCTCGACGTGGCGCGCCGCCTGCGGCACGCGCTTGAAGCGGATGGCTGGCGGGTGCGCATGACAAGGGATGTCGATACGGATGTGTCGCGCCTGTACGAGTCGGACCTGCCTACGCGGCACAAACGGGATCTGCAAAACCGGCTGGATTTCGTGCGCAATGCGCGCGCGGTCGGCGTTATCAGCATTCATGTCAACAGTTCGACGAATCCTCACGACAGTGGCCCGCTCGTGTTTTATGATGTGCACTCCGAGGCGGGCAGACACTTGGCGCAGCGTGTGCAGGAGGCGCTGGGCCAGGTGTCCGGTTCCACGCAGCGGGCCGTGGGCCGCAAAAACCTGTTTTTGATCCGGCACGCTCCCTGTGCGGCGATCCTCGCCGAACTTGGATTTTTGACCAACGCGGCTGATGCGGCGCGGCTCAAGGACGCGCACTATCTGCAGCGCATAGCGCTGGCCATTGCGGACGCCAGTTCGCGCGCTCTGCAAGATGCCGCCGTACCGCCTCCTTTCCACAAGCATTCTGCGCGCGCGGATTGGGTGAGACCGAGCTTCGCCGCACCGGGTTGATCGAGCCGCCCGCGCATTCTCCCGCCGATGGGAGCAGTGATAAAGTTCACTTAAAGTTCACTGTGCAGGCGCGCCACCACCGGTAGAATGAAAATTGACTGGCAGAATCGCATTTTCAAGATAGTCGGGGTGATGCGCATGCGTTTTGCGTCGGATCAGGAAGACGGTTTGTCGGATGCGGTGGAACAGGCGCTGTCGCACATTGTTCAACTGCTGGGCATTCCGAGCCCGAGCGGAATGACGGACCGGGCTATGGAATACTGTTATCACACCATCGCGCCGCTCGGATTCCCATTGCGGCGAACGCATCGGGGAGGCTTGATCGTCCGTGTCCCGGGGAAGCGCCCGGACGTGCGGGTGCTCGCCGCACATGTGGACACGCTGGGCGCTGTCGTGAGGAGGATCACCGCCGACGGGCGGCTTAAGCTTTCCGCCGTCGGCGGGTTTCATTTCAATTCGGTCGAAGGGGAATACTGTAAAGTACATACGCTGGAGGGATCATTCTACACGGGCACCATCGTGCCGCGCAAGGGATCCCGCCACGTCTACCGCGAGTTGGAGGAGCGGACGGAAGAGACGATGGAGGTGCGGCTCGATGAGGTGGTGCGCGGTGAGGAGGATGTCCGCAGGCTCGGAATCCGCATCGGCGACATGGTCTCATTCGAGTCGCGGGCGGTCCTGTTGCCAAGCGGCCATCTCAAAGCGCGCCATCTTGACGACAAGGCGAGTGCCGGGGTGTTGATCGCGCTGCTCGAAGTGATGGCCGCTGAACGGTGGGAACCGCCCTGTTCGCTGGCTATTTTGTTCAGTGGGGACGAGGAGGTGGGCTACGGCGGAAACACGGCCCTTCCGGCGGAATCGTTTGAATACGTCGCGGTGGACATGGGCGCGATTGGCGAGGGACTTTCGACGACAGAACACGTGGTGTCCATTTGCGCAAAGGATTCGAGCGGACCGTACCACCTGGAACTGCGGCGCAGGCTGGTTTACCTGGCGGAACGGTTCCATGTTCCGCACGCGCTGGATGTCTATCCCTACTACATGTCGGACGCCAGCGCGGCGAAGCAGGCGGGATATGATGTGGCCACCGCCCTGATCGGTCCGGGAATCGACTGCTCGCATGCCCAGGAGCGGACGCACCGCGACGCCATCGCCTCGACGATGCGCCTGCTCGCGCTCTATATCCAGAGCGAGTAGGCAAAATCCTGCCCACGAAGGGTTTCGCGCCCTCACTTACTCAAAAATATACGCTCGGTCCGTATTTCTGGCTGTTTTCAAGGAGACGTGGGATCAAGTCCACTGTACACTCGGTTGATCCCATGTCCCATTGCACTGCGTGGGTCTTATCCGCTCCCTTTTTGAACAGGCTCTAAAAGAACCGGGAGAAGGTTTGCGAACCTTCTCCCGGTTCTTTCCACTGCGCGCAGAATAACAAAGCGGATAGATAAGGGCGGACGGAATGGGTGCACTCATAACGTGCCCTCATCATATCGCATGGCATATACTCTGTCAAGGTTCGACACGCGCGCGCATGGGGCGGAAATGTGTCGAATATGAATGAAAGCCCTTCGGACACAATCACAATCTGAGGATCCGTCAGTGCTGGGCGCCGGAGTGCTGGGCGTTGGCGTGTACGGCGTCGTTCTCGTTGTTCAGTATGATGTTCTTGTGCGTGCCGTATTCGTTCGTCCGCAGTTCCTCCTTGATGAGACTGTTGCGATGCAGCAGATCGATCACCTGGCTCGCCGTGTTGCTCGGTATGGCCAGATAGTCCGCAAGCCCGTCGCGCAACCACTTGGGTCCGAGATTTTTGGTTTTGTTCGCCGGCTGCGCGTGCCATTCACCGATGTAGGTGATTGCATCTTCGAGAAAATCCGCAGGGTTTTTAGGACTGATATCGACATTGAGAAACCGCAGCAAATCGTAACTTGTATGAGCGTAATTGCGAATGTCCGTATGTTTTGCAATCGCATCCTCGACATAGAACAATTCGACGTGTTTGCCGCGGTACAACATGCGGCTCATGATGGGAATCATGTCGCTGTCCGCCGTCACGAACACATAACAGGAGATATTTGGATCAGAATAGGAAGTCTCCATGGCGTCGATCGACAATTCGATATCGGATGCGTTTTTGGCTTTATCTTCATTTTTCCCGTTTGCGTAGACGTGCCTAATCTGAATCCGCTTTTTTTGCAGGCTCGTGAGGTTGGCGCCGACCTGCTCAAAATCGGCGTAAGCCTTGAACATGCGGATGTTGTCGATCCCGTACAGATTCCACAGGCGTTCGAACAGGTTGCGTTCCGGGTCGTCGTGATCGGGATCGTGGCGATAGCGGTTCATCAGTGTCCAGTACACGTTGTCATAGTCGACGAAAACAGCGACGTTTTCCTTCGGATTGATCTGAGTGGCGCGTGTCATTGCCATTTCCACCGCTTTGGAGACCACCTGTCCGAACACATTCGCGGACGCGAGGTCGTCCATTCTCATGTCGGCGGTTTCCCGGTGTTTGCCGCGCACCCCCATAAGACGTTCATCGTTCATGAAGAGCCCCCAATCTTTGTGCACAGACGGTTACATACATTCGTTCTCCAAGTTTAAGCGAGTTTCCTGCAAGAACCCTTGAAAGATCTCGGACGACAATTATCACGGCTGCACTACATGTATATGCTCGGTTTGCGCAATGCGACCCGCCGGTTACGATCCCTGACGGCGCCGTGCGAAGCGCGCTAACCACCACTGACTGAACAGTCCGAGTGGAACAGGCCACCAGAAAGTGGAAATCCGATACAACACAGTTCCCGCAATCGCTACTGGAGGCACCACGCCGAGCCAGGAGAGCGTTGTCGCGTACGCAACGTCCACGATGCCGAGTGTGGTCGGAGAAAGCGAGACGGTTGCAAACAACTGGGTGAGCGCATAGGCGAACAGCACCGTGCGCCCGGGCAACGAGACGCCAAAAGCCGTAAAACACAGGTGCAGCATGGCGATACGAAGCGCGTAGATGCCAAGCAAGAGCAGTGCGCACGCGACCGGATATCCCGGATGGGCACGCGCGACGCGCCATTCGTGCGGAATTTCCGTGCGCAGCCTCCGCAGTGTCGCGCCAACATGATGCCGCGATGGATGGGCCCGCGTGAGGTCTGCGGCAATTTGTCCGGTACTCTTTTTTGCTTCTGCTGTTTGCGCGGCAGATGCATCCGACCGGCTGAAATGGCGCCATGACCAGAGACCGAGAAACGCCGCCGCCGTTGCATAGGCAAGTGCGGTCCACAGGGTTGCGGCAACCAGGTGCGCGGCGGTCTGGTGCAGAAAGGACAGGGACGCGACGCATGCAGCGATAAGCGGGATGAGCGAAACGTAACCGAGCGCGTTGAACCACGCGACGACGGCGATGGAATCGCGCAGGCCGAACGACAGCCTGTTGCCCCAGAATACAAAGCCCGCGCCGCCTGACAGTCCCGAGGAAGGGAGCACCTCGTTGATCATGGTCGCCGAACAGACCATGGCGGCCAGATGACGGACGGGAGGCCGGCGGCCGTGCATGCGGTACAACCATTGGTTCGCATACCCCAAGAGGAAGAGGAATCCGACCTCCGCCAGTCCCACAATGGCCAGAACGCGATAGTCCGCAGTGCGCAGATAAGGCACCGCCTGTGCTATGACACCGCGCGACCGCCATGCGAACAGCGCTGCCAGCAGCAGGATGCCGGCACTCCACAGACCAGTCCAGGGAATCGCGCGCAACCGCCGGTAAACGGAGGCGGACCGCTGTGAGTCTTTGCTCATGGTTACTTTATTGTATCACACGATCCGCTTTTTCACTCTGACCAAAGATGAACAACGGAGCTTTTTTGTCTGTGTTCGCGCGCGAAGGAGGATATGGGCGGACCGCTCCGTTATACTATGGGCAAAGAGCGGGAGCGGGGTGGAGTCGTCTTGGCGGTGCGGGTGCGAGTGGCGGGGTGGCCGCTGACCGTGGCGGCCGTCGGCCTGTCGATGGCGGGATTTGTGCTGCATGTGCCGTCTGGCGCGGCGTTTGTCCTGGAGGCACTCTCCGTATCTCTGCTGGCGCGGCATATCGGGTGGGCCACGGGCGGCCTTGCCAATGCGCATGGACCGCAGATCGGCGCTCTGCTTAGCGCCGCGTTCGGCAATGTCGTTGAGTTGATGATCGCGATCATGGCTCTGCGCGCGGGACTGTACGATGTGGTGAAGGCGAGCATTGTCGGCAGCATGCTGGCCAATCTCCTTCTGACGCTCGGCGTTTGCATGATTGTCGGCGG
>JAKACR010000127.1 GCA_021821225.1 Bacillota bacterium
GGCCCAGCAGCGGGGAGTCAAGGATTGGTATCAGAATTTTGCCGCTCGCGTCTGCAAGGTGGAGCGAGACTCCGGTTCGGTTCGTGGAGTGGGGGGCGCTGGTTCTCCGTGAGTTCAGCCGTGAATCCAAGCGTGAGCACAACCGTGAGTCCGAAGTATTTTCTCACGGATCTCGACGGCACCCTGCTGAATGTCTCGGCCAGTCTGTCCGACTACACGATCAAGGTGCTAAATGACGCTCTCACCGCCGGTCATGTGATCGCTTTTGCCACAGCGCGCAGTCTGGTCAGCGCCAAACCGCATGTGGCGCAAGTCCACTGGCGACACCCCGCGATCCTCTTTAACGGCGCCTTGATCATGGATTACGCGAACAATCAGGTGATCCGTGGATACTTTGTGGACGGGGAAGTGGCGGACGAGGTCCTTTCCGGCCGAATGTCCGGCGTCACGCCTTTTGTCTACCAGATGGGTGACGACGGCCGGGAGGAAGTCCAGTACGAGAATGTTCACAACTAGGGTTGATCACAAATGGTCCCGGCGATCTTACGATCGAGAAGCTTAAACGGCTGGGTCTGGCCTCCTTTTTCGCTCCGCAGAGGATCGTGGTGTCGGAGACTGTCGGTTTCTCGAAGCCGGACCCGCACATATTTGCCGAGGCTTTGGCGCGCATGGGAGTTCGGGCTGACGAGACGATCTTTGTCGGCGACTCCTGGGAAGCGGATATTGTGGGTGCGATCCATGCAGGAATTGCGGCCGTATGGCTCAATCCGACTGAGCAGGAACGGCCGACGGACGATACGTCAAAGGCGGTCATTCATAAGCTGCAGGATCTGGAATCTTTGCTTATGAACTCTGAAGCTTGATCCACGTACCGGTAGGCGTCGAGCGTACTCATGTGTATATTTGAAACGAGGGGGATAATAGTGCCCATCACTGTCGATAGTCGAGGCAACGAGTTTCTTGAATGGCGGACCGTCAATGAACGGGAGATCGGCATGCTCCGTTTGGACGCTCCATTAACCCACGCTCTGATTGTGGTAAGGTGCGAAGAACGATGCCTACTCATGCTCAATAAGTATCGCGCATGCTGGGAATTACCAGGTGGAATAATCGAAGCCGGGGAGTCCCCGAGACAATGCATCCTGCGCGAGTTATACGAGGAGACACGCCAAACTGTCGACAACTTGGAATTCGCAGGATTGATGAAGTTCCATTTGCAGCCGGGATACCAGTCACCCGAGCGCATTGAATATGGCGCGCTGTTTTCCGGAGCCATCGGACAGGTCGAAGAGTTCCATGAGACCGAGGAAGCCGCTGGGATTACGTGGTGGGATATGCAGGCCGATATCGGTTTTATCAACGAGATTGACAGAAAGCTAATCGAATATGCGTGGCGTTAGAGAACCCGCTCTCTTGTAAACGGGGTCGAGCACGATCAATCACAAGCGGACGCGAGTGCGCATGAAGGCTAGAGGCTATTTGACGCATAAACATGCTCACAAGTCTTCGGGTTGTTGCATATTTATGGCGGTGACAAAATGGGTGCACGAGAGGTATAGCACGATAATCCGTATTCTGGTCCTGGGTGTGGAACGCCGTGAATGAGGAGAATGAACTGGGTTATCTGGAAGCGCAAAAGGCCATGCTTCGCGGCTGGCGGGCCGGATGAACGCGGATTTGGCGGCTTTCCGGACCCCTGTCCTCTTTTCCAAAGCTTTCACGGAACTTGTTGTGCATTCTCTCACGTCGTGTCTATACTATAATAGATACAACAATGTTGAATCATAGAGTTGGATTCTGAAGAATTCAGTTTTGGCCGTGAAATGACGGGATTACGTTTCGGCCATGGCTTTGGGCGATGGTCTTTTGGCGAACCCCACGGTGCACGTCCGAGCAAAGGGAGCGGGACATGGCGACTACTGTAGGAGGGAGTATCGCAATGTCCACGGTGGTTTGAAGGAGGAGTCAGGTGCGAGAGCCCGACAGGGAAAACAATCAGTTCTTGCGATCGATCGTGACCGGGGTTGTGCACAAATCGTTTGCGCGGGCCATCCGGCATATTGGATTGCCTGATTTTCCGCGCCCGCTTTTTATACACGAGATCAAACCGTATCTGCATCTGGAGGAAAACAGTCGCCTGGAGGATGGGGAATCGCTCACGAAACTGTGGCGGTCCACATTGCAGGGAGAAGTGATCGCGACGGACGTCCGGGGAGACGTGCCGGCCTTTTACGTCCGGTCTGGGTTCGGGACGACCGGATACGTCGTGCGCTTGGTTCTGGTCAAGGGAGAGTGGCGCGTCGATTCCGTCGTTTCCGTCTACGAACGGCAACTCGTTCATATTCCCTGGATACGGCGCGCCGCTTTTTCGAGCGCCGTGACGGCGGCGGCTGTATTTGGCCTGTTCATCGTTGTCCATCCGCCGATCGCAAAGCCTCATATCCTGGCGGAAAGCGCTGCGAAATCTGCGGTCATTGGATCTGCTGCCAATGGATCGCCGTCGGGCGCGACGGCCCATCATGGCGCGCCTGCGGGTGCCCGCCACGCTACGCCCACAACCGCGCATCCAGTGGCCAACGGCTCGACGGCGAGCGCGACAACTCAGCATGGCACGCCTGCGACTGCAGGGGCGCCAAAGATTCCTCAGCAAACGGCGACCGTTTTCCGCTTCCATCTGGCGTCCGGCATGCCTTTGGGCAATCTGTCGCAGTTTTTGTACGAACAGCATCTGGTGGGCAACGCTGTGACATTTGACATGCTGCTGAAAAATACGGGTATCGACAAGGATGTGCAGCCCGGCACGTACATTTTCAAGAAGGGCATGAAAGTCAGCCAGATGCTGCAGGAACTGAAACAGGGACCGCCCGTCTCTTGAGCAAATGACCTGTGCAAAGGACTTGAGCGCAGGCCGGCCCAAAGGACCCAAACAATAAAAAAGGCAGGCGGGCGCGAAGTTGCGGTCGCCTGCCTGCGGATATACGCGTGTCAGCCCTGCAGCGCGCTGCCCGCCTGCCGGGCGGCATTTGCCATCGTCGGCCCAACGGGCTGGCGCAGGATCAAGGCCGCCTGGACCGCCTTCTGGACGTACTGGAGCACCGACAGATAGTGCGGCGAGGCCGGCGCCGGATGCTGATAACGCAGTTCGGCGAGGGCCGCCTCGTGCTGTGGGTGGGACTTCAGGTAGGCCAGGAACGCCCGGTTTTGCATGGCGGCCTTCTGGACCGGGACATACCCGGTCATTTCCGACCACTGGATGGTCTGGGCCGGGGCGGTCCACCATTCGATGAAGGACCACGCCGCGGCGCGCAGGCTGGACGGCGTGTTGGCCAGAATCACCGCGTCCGCGCCGCCTGGCGGGACCGCGCGGACGGCGGCGGCGGGGAACATGGCGGTACCCCACTGGAATTTGCCGCCGATGCCCTGGGCCACCTCTCCGATGTTCGCCGCGGAGTCGATGTCCATCGCCACCTGGCCGTTGATGAACGCCTGGGTGGTCAGCGTCCAGTACTGCGTTCCGGACTGGACGGTGGCGTAGCCCTGCTTGATGAGATTCTGCTCCATCTGCAGCACGCGCGTCGCGGCCGGAGCGGCGAAGAGGGCCTGTGAAAGGTTTTTGTTCAGAATGTGGCCGCCGCCGGACCAGACAGACGCTTCCCATGGCCACCAATCGGCCAGCGGCTCAAAGCCATACACCTTGTGCGATCCGCTCCCGTGCGTGAGCAGTTTGGCGTCCGCGGCCACCTGCGCCCAGGTCGCCGGCGGATGCTTGATTCCCGCCTTCTTGAACATGGTTTCATTGTACATCAACAGAGGGACACTGCGGTTGAACGGGACACCGTAATACACGCCATGATACTGGGTGCTGACGAGCATTCCGGGAAGGAAGTCTCCCGGCTGGTCGTGAGCGCTCTTTGCCATGAGCGAGCCGAGTGGCAGCAGGCGTCCGGCGGCCGCGAACACGGGCATGGAGTGAACCTCCATCTGTACGATGTCCGGGGCGTTTCCGGCGATCAGCGCGGCCATCAGCTTTTGCTGCAAAGGGCCGCCTCCGGAATAGCTCCCCTCATAGCTGGCCGTCACATGAATCCCGGGGTGCGTGCGGTTGAATTGTGAGACCAGCTTCTGTACATCCTGTCCAAGCTGTCCGCCAAGGCCGTACCAGAAGGCGATCTGGACCGGAGCGGCGATGCGCCTGGGCGCGGTTTGGGCGAATGCCAGCGGCGCCGTGATGGCGGCCGCGGCCGCCAGTGAGGCCAGAACGGCCCCGGCCCGGAGGAATCCCTTGCGTTTTGCGCCACCGGGCGTCCGGCGGGGTTGGGGAGACATTCCTGCAGTCTTCATGTGATCAATCGCTCCTTGCAATATGATGGGTCAGCCTTTGACGCTGAATCCGGTGAGACCTTTGACGATGAACCGCTGCCCCAGTAAAAACAGCAGCACAACCGGGGCCGAGGTGAAGATGTCCGCAGCCATCATCAGATTCCACTGCAGGTTGTTGCCGCCCTCCTGGCTGAGAAAATACGACAGTCCGACGGGCAGCACGCGCATGCCGACCGAATTGGTCGCGATGAGCGGCCAGAAGAGGCTGTTGTAGTGGTACACGAAATTGAGCAGGGCGAGCGTGATGATGGACGGGCCGGCGTTTGGAAGCACGATGGACCACAGGATGCGCATTTCCGAAGCGCCATCCACGCGGGCGGCGGCCACCATCTCCCGCGGGATTGTCGAGAACCCTTGCCGCAGCAAAAAGATGCCAAATGCGCTGCCCAGGAAAGGGACGATCAGCCCCGCATAGGTGTCGATCGCATGCAACTGGCTCATGATCAGGTACAGCGGGACCGCCGTTGCCTGAAGCGGGATCATCATCGCCATCAGCATGGCGAAAAACACCGGGCGGCTGCCCCGGAACGGAATGAAGGCAAACGCGTAGGCGGCCAGACTGGATGTGAAGAGCTGTCCAGCGACAATCGCGCTGTTGGTGAAGAGACTGTTGACAAAATACCGGCCAAACGGCTGTGACTGCCACGCGTCGGGGAAATTGCCCCAGTTCCAGGCGGGCGGCCAGAGTCGCGCGATGCTGGAGAAAAGCGCGGAGACAGGTTCCACCGCGGTGATGGCAACCCACCAGATCGGGAGCAGCACGCCGGCCAAAAGCACCGTGAGGACTGTGTATGCAACGATGCGTCCGGGAAGACTCGGGCCGCGCATCATTCGTGCACCACCCAGAACCGGCCAAACCGCATCTGAACAAGGGTCAGCGCGCCGAGAAACGCCAGGAGTACCACGGAAGCCGCCGCCGCGACGCCAAAATTGGACATCTGGAACCCTTCCTGATAGATGTAGTACACCAGGGTCGACGTGGCGCCGGCCGGTCCTCCGTCGGTCATGACGTACACCTGGTCAAATGTCTGGAACGCCTGGATGGTGGACACGACCAGCGCAAAGAAAAGGCTCGGCGTGATGCTCGGCAGGGTGACATGCCAGAATGTCTGCCCCGGGTTGGCTCCATCCACCGCGGCGGACTCCTTGAGAGCGGCGGGGACGCCCTGAAGACCGGCGAGGAAGATCAGCATGTAGTATCCGAGGTACTGCCACACCGAGACGAACAGGACAGCCGGCAGCGCGAAACGGCTGCTGCCCAACCAGTTTGGGCCGTGCACGCCAATGAGGGCAAGCAACCCGTTGACCAGTCCGTAGTTGCCGTTCAACAGCCAGGTCCACGCGAGTCCCGACGCGACGAGGGGAAGGACGTATGGCGCAAACAGCGCCGTGCGGTAGATCCGGGTGCCCCGCAGCCCGAGGTCGAGCAGGACGGCGGTCAGCAATCCGGCCGGCAGAAGAATCGCGACAAGGCCAAGGCCAAGCCAGAGGGTGTTGACCGCGGCCTGGCGGAAGTTCTGCGACTGTGCCAGGTGGGCGAAGTTGGAGATCCCCGTGAAATGCGGCGGTGTCATATCGAGCAGGTTCCAGTGCTCGAAGCTGAGAAACACCACGTAGCCCGCGGGAACAAAGACAAACGCGGCCAGACATGTGAGAGCCGGCGCGATGAACAGCCATCCGGCGAAATCGTGGCGCAAGGCGTGTGTGCCCATGAGTCAAGGATCGATTCCTTTCCTTTGCGCGATGGCGTTTGCCGCCGGGTCCCGGACAGGGCGCTGCGCCGGAATCCCGCTTGCCGATAGCCGTTTTGGGCTTGGCAGACTTATTCTAGCAACCGTATGTAATGAGGATTTTAAGAAACCGTTCTGGTTGAGTGAAGAAAGGACTCCGGAGTCCCGCAAGCGAGGGAAGGGTGCGCACCGCGCTTACGTGAGAAATTCTCATGTATTTATAATGCAGTTCTAATGTCCGTCACGCGGATCTCTGTTATGGTGGTGAAAGTTCACCGGTCACACATCTCCCGGCATGCGCCGGGCATCAGGCATTTTATAGGGGTGTGGCGTATCAGGATATCGCGTGCAGCGGTTCCCGGAACCATTGCGGCCGTGCTCTTCGCCGTCACGACCTTCTTTCTCCTGCGGGCGGAATCGGCCTTGCCGCACAAAATCGAGAGTGCTGCCGACGCTTCGCGGGATCGTGCCGTGCAGGTGGTTGCGGCGTGGCCCTATGTGCGTTTTAAGGTGGTGCATAGCGTGCTGCCGCAGGGTCTGGTGGGGGTGTCGCTGTCGCTTCACCACAACGGCGTATTTGCGTCCGGAGGGTATAACGGCCTGCAATCGGTCAGCGATGTGCGGCAGGTCTTCCCGCGGCAAAGACTCCTCGCCCATCTGCCAGCACCCACGCACGACGCCGCATCCGGCTGGATCGGACCGGCACTCTACGTGTTCGGCGGTGGCCAGGCCACCTCTTACAATACTATTGTACAGATCCAGCCGCCGCGTACTGCGGTGGTCGGTCAGTTGCCGTCAGCCCTGTCCGACGCCGGGATGGTTCCCTATGCGGACGGTGTGCTGCTGATCGGGGGACACAACGGAAACACATTCTCCACAGAAACCTTTTTATACACTCGCAAGGTATCCACGCTTCGTGCAAAAGGGTTGTTCCGTCTGCCTGTCGGACTGCGCTATGCCGGCGTGGCACTGCTGGGGGACCGGCTGTGGATTACAGGCGGGCGGACCGCAACCGGCATGAGCCGGGAGATTTACTATGTTGCGCCGGGCAGTAAGCAGGCACAGGCGGTAGGGCGTCTCCCGCTTGCGATCGACAAGGCGGCCGCCTGGGCGGTTCCCGGATACGTCCTGATCGCAGGCGGCCAGACTCTGCAAGGAGTGCCGCAACGGAAGATCTATGCGTTCAATACGCTCACGCGTCAAATACGCGTCGTCGGGATCCTGCCAACGCCCCTGGCCGACATGGGATACGCGGCGGGCAGTCGGGGCGTTTATTTGGTCGGCGGGGCGACGGCCGCCAATCTGTCGGCGTTGAGCAGAAATCTGATCGTCATCTATACGACATGGTTCCGCTGAGGCAAAACGGCGAATCTGACTCTGGGAAGGACGAAATCATCCATGGAATGGAACTGGACAAGGAGTAATCGCTTGCGTACCAGAGGCTGGCTCGCCGCCGTCGCGGCGGCGTCGCTCAGTCTCACGACGGGGTGCGGCCTGCTGGTGAGTTCACCCGCAAAGGTCACCTCCCGTCCACACGCCCACCCGCATTCTGCGCCGAAGCGCAACAAAGGGCCGTTGCCCGTCGATCTTCTGATCGCGGACAGGGGCAATAACCGTCTGCTCATCGTCACGCCGCAGAAGAAGATTGTGTGGTCCATGCATGTCGGCGGGCCGGGCGGGCCGCACAACGCCAATTCGCTCGGTCCGGACGACGCGTTTTTCACG
>JAKACR010000128.1 GCA_021821225.1 Bacillota bacterium
CGAACGCCTGCAGCGCCTCCCGCTTGGTCTGCCGCGGTCCGCGGAACAGCGCGAAATAGAGCGACGACCGCACGCCCGGATCCTTCGCCCAGGCCCCGATGCGGGAAAAACCGTTCTGTGCGGGTTGCGTCTGGCCGTGCGCGCGGAGATGAAACGGCAACTGATAGGTGTAGCTGAAAAACAGGCGCTCATCGTTCGAACGCACGCGGTCAATCTCCGCGAGGTAGTGGTCGGCCACGCCGCTGTCCGGATCGAGCGCCTGCACTTCCAACAGCCACTGACGCGCCGCGCGCAACCGGCGCAGGTTGGCCGAAGCGGCCGCCAATGCGAAGTACAGGGCCGGATCATGACGGTCCCCGAATTCGACAAGCTGGAGAAACATCGCGTAGGCTGCCCGATGCTCGCCGAGAATGCCAAGTGTCGTCGCCAGTTTGTACCCCTGGTCAAACTGCAGCGGCGTGAGTTTTTTCAACAACCCCACAATCTGCCTGTACTCATCGGGAACCTTTCCCGAATGGCGCAAAAAAACAGCCAGATTGCACAATGCGTGCACGTTTAACGGTTCAATGTCCAGCACATGGCGGGTCAGGGCTTCCGCTTCGTCGATCTGCCCAAGATAGTAGCGCGCCAATGCCAGATTATTACGCGCCGCAACCGCGTCCGGTTGGCGCTTGATCTCCTGTTCAAGCAGCGCGCTCGCTTCGTGAAAACGCCCTTCCTCAAGAAGCGCTCGCGCGCCGTCGCGTTCACGGGTGGTCTCCAACTGCTTGCGGCGGCTTTCACGCAGGATCTCGCCGCCGCCGTATTCATGAATCAGCACGTCCAGCATCTCATCCGCATCGGGAGCAAATTCTCCCGTGGGATCGATCTCCAGATACTTGACCACATGCTCTTCCGCCAGCTCGTACTCTCCGAGATTCGCATAGTTGTTCGCCATATAAAAATAGCATTCCGCCATATCCGGAGCGATATCGCTCAACACACTCTGCAAAACCTGGTTGGATTCCTCAAAATCCCCGAGTTCGGAGAGCACACCCGCCAGATTGCAGTGGTTCACCGCATTGCTGGGCTCGCACTCCACGGCCTTGCGAAAGGATTTGAGCGCCCGGGACAAGTCGTGCCTGTTCAGATAGCGCACGCCCCGTTCGAAGAAGAATGCAGCGTCAGGCGAAAACGGCACAACGTTTGTCCCCTGATCCCGTCTCTCCATGAGCGGCCTCCTTTACCCGGTTGAATCGCAGCAAACCGCGGTTCCTTATGAATAATCGCAATCAGTATATCACAGCGTCATCCTGATTGCGATCGACCCAAACGTTGCCCAAACGTTGCGGGGCGCCCCCGATCCGCCTATAATAATGGAAATTGTCAGTTGCGAACATCGCGAAGGAGCTGCGCATCATGGACCGCTTTGTACACCAGATTGCCATACAGATCGCCGCGCACGTGGAGGCTTCGGCGGACGACCTGGTCAACTGGTTGGAATTTCCGCCCGACAGCGCGCTGGGCGATGTGGCCCTGCCCTGCTTCCGGCTTGCCAAAACGCTGCGCAAGGCGCCCCAGGCGATCGCGATCGACCTGGCGGACAAGCTCGGCGCAAATCCACTGTTTATTCCCGAACCTGTCGGCCCGTATCTCAATATGCGCCTGCATCGCGGCGCGGCCTGGAAGGCCATCCGCAGGCAGATCGCGGATGATGACGGCTTTTTTACCAGCCGACGCGGCCTGGGACAGACGGTGGCAATTGATCTCTCGTCGCCGAACATCGCCAAGCCGTTTTCGATGGGACACCTGCGCTCCACGGTGATCGGCACGGCGCTTGCCAATATCCTCGCGTCGGACGGCTACCGCCCGCTGCGCATCAACCACCTCGGCGACTGGGGAACGCAGTTTGGCAAGATCATCGTGGCCTACAGGCGATTCGGCGACGAGACGGCCGTGCGGGCCCAGCCGATTCAGGAACTGAACGCCCTGTACGTGCGGTTTCACGAAGAGGCGGCAATCGATCCTGCGCTGGACGACGAAGCGCGTGCGGCGTTCAAGCGCCTGGAGGACGGCGACGCGGAGAATCTCGCGCTGTGGCGCTGGATCGTCAGCGTCAGCAAAGGAGAGTTCCAGCGCACGTACGAACTGCTCGGCACCGCGTTTGATCATACACTGGGCGAAAGCTTCTACAATGATAAGATGCCCTCCGTCGTGCAGGAACTTGCGGACAAGCAACTGCTCACCCAGAGCGCTGGCGCGGAAGTGGTCATGCTTGAGGAGGATGGGCTGCCGCCGTGCCTGATCCGCCGCAGCGACGGCGCCACGCTGTATCCCACGCGGGACCTCGCAGCGGCGTTGTACCGCCACCGGTCGCTCGGGGCCGACCGCCTGCTGTACGTGGTTGGCGCCGAGCAGCGGCTGCACTTTCAGCAGGTGTTCGCCGTGCTTGCGCGGATGGGTTATGGGTTTGCTTCCCGCTGCTCACATATCGCATTCGGCATGATGTTGATGGACGGCAAGAAAATGTCGACGCGCAAAGGCCAGGTCGTGCGCTTGCAGGAAGTGCTGGAGGAAGCGGTAGCGCGCGCGCGCGCGATCATCGCGGAGAAAAATCCCGATCTGCGCGAGGCGGACCGCACCGCCCGCGACATCGGCGTAGGCGCCGTGATCTTCAACGACCTGAAGACCAACCGCCTGCACGACGTGGACTTCACCATGGAGACCGCGCTGGCCTTTGAGGGCGAAACAGGGCCCTATGTACAGTACACGCACGCGCGGGCGTGTTCCGTGCTGCGCAGGGCGGGCCTGCTCGCGCCCGAAACCGGTTCGCCCGCGGCTCTTGTAACGCCCGCCGCCGAGGTGACGCCGGACGATTCCCGCGCTGCGCCGCTCTCGCCCGCGCGCATCGCCGCAGCCGATGCCTCCATGGACACATCCGGCCATGCTAAGGACCAACTGGACGACGCAGCGTGGGAATTGGCCAAGCTCCTGAGCCGTTACGCGGATATCCGCCTGCGCGCGGCCGACGAAATGGACCCCTCGCTGATCGCCAAGCACGCGCTGGACATCAGCCAGGCGTTCAACCGCTTCTATCACGATTGCCCGATCCTGTCCGCCGAAGAACCGCTGCGCGCGTTCCGGCTCGCGCTGACGGACGCGACGCGCGTCACTTTGCGGGCGTCCCTGGAACTGCTCGGCATTGCCCAGCCTGCCGAGATCTGATCCCTGGACTTCACTTACCGCCCTTGACCACCTGCTCGCGGCCGTGGTAGCGCCCGCCCAGTTCCGCGAACACGTCGGCCAACGACACTTGCTGTTCACGCAGGAGAACCAGCAGGTGGTACAACAGATCCGCCGCTTCGTACCGGACCTCGGCCGCGTCGCCGTTTTTCGCGCCGATGATCACCTCTGTCGCCTCTTCGCCGACTTTTTTGAGGATCTTGTCCAATCCTTTGTCAAACAGGTACGTCGTATACGCGCCGGCCGGGCGCTCCTGCCGCCGCTTTTCCACACGCCGCTCCAGTTGCAAAAGAACGTCCAGCGCCGCGTCGTCCGATCCATCGTCCGCCGCGGCACGCTCGCTCCCCCCGCCGTCAGCCCCGCCCTCGTCAGGCGCCGCCGCGAGCGGGCTGGAAAAACACGACACCGCGCCCGTGTGGCACGCCGGCCCCGCAGGTTCCACCCGCACGACCAGCGCGTCGCCGTCACAGTCGGCGTGGATCTCCGTCACGCGCTGTGTGTGGCCGGACGTCTCCCCCTTGTGCCACAGTTGCCGGCGCGAGCGGCTGTAAAACCAGGTCTCGCCGCTTTGCAGCGTCTTTTGCAGCGCTTCCCTGTCCATGTACGCGACCGTGAGCACCCGTCTGGTGTGCGCATCCTGCACCACCGCCGGGATCAGCCCCCGCTCGTCAAACCGCAACGCCTCGTGCGCCTGTCCGTTTACCGTCAACCGCATCGCGCTCACCGCACGGCCACTCCTTTTTGATGCAGATAATTCTTGACTTCACGAATCGATGTCTCCGCGAAGTGAAACACGCTGGCGGCCAGCGCCGCATCCGCCTTGCCCTCCGTCAACACTTCGAGAAAGTGCTCCCGCGTCCCCGCGCCGCCGGATGCGATGACGGGTATGCGCACACGCTCGGACACGCGCTTTGTCAACTCAATGTCATAGCCGTCGCGACGCCCGTCCTGGTCGAAGCTGGTCAACAGAATTTCCCCCGCTCCGAACTCCTCCGCCTGCTCCGCCCATTTTACGGCGGACAGGCCGGTTTTCACCCGCCCGCCGCTGATCAGGACCTCCCAGTCGTCGCGAACGCGGTCAAATTTGGCGTCGATGGCCACAACCGCACACTGGGAACCAAAGCGGCGCGCCACCTCCGTGATGAACGTCGGGTCGCGCACGGCGGCGGAATTAAGTGAGACCTTGTCCGCCCCCGCTCTTAGCACCGCGCGCACGTCTTCGACCGCCGACAGACCGCCGCCGACCGTGAACGGGATGAAAAGCTGCTCTGCCGTCCTGCTGACGATGTCAAGCAAGATGCCGCGCCCCTCCGCTGTGGCGGAGATGTCGAGCAGCACGATCTCGTCGGCACCCTGCTCATCGTATTGCTGCGCCAAGGCCACGGGATCCCCCGCATCCCGCTCATTGCCAAAAAAGGATTCAAACTTGACAACGCGCCCCTCCCGGACATCGAAACAGGGAATAATGCGCTTCGTGATCATTCCGCGCCCTCCTGCGCACAGCGCGCCGCCTCCCGCAGATCGAGTGTCCCTTCCAGCAGCGACCTGCCGAGAATCACCCCCGACAGCCCGTCCGCTGCCCGCTCGCGCACGCGCCGCACATCCTCAAGATCCTTCACGCCGCCCGACACGATGACTGACAGCCCGGACGCCCGGCTGAGCGCCACCGCCGATTCGATATTGGCGCCGGACAGCATCCCGTCGCGCGCGATATCCGTGTACACACACTCCGTATACCCGTGCGCGCACAGTTCTTGCGCGAGTTCCACCGCCAGGCGCCCTTCCGTCCGCGTCCAGCCCTGCGTCGCCACCCTGCCGCCGCGCGCGTCGATCCCGACCGCCACCCGCTCTCCGAACGCCGCGCGAAGGACGCCTGCCAGACGCGGATCGTGCGCCGCCACCGTACCGAGCACACAGCGCCAGACACCGAGCGCCAGCCAGTACTCCACGTCTTCCTGATTGCGGATGCCGCCGCCGATTTGCACCATCAACCCCGTCGCAGCCACGATGGAGGCCACGATGTCCCGCGTTTGCGGCGAACGCGCACCCGTGCGCGCGGCATCCAGATCCACCATGTGCAGATGGGTCGCCCCGGCCTGACGATAGCCGAGGGCCAGGGCGACCGGGTCGCCGTACACGGTCTTCGCATCGTAATCGCCCTGGCGCAACCGCACGGCCTGTCCCGCGAGGAGATCGATCGCCGGATACAGCCTCGTCGTCACGTTCGCACCCCCGGTGCGCACAGCGCCGCAAAATTGCCCAGCAGATGAAGTCCCGCCGCGGAGCTTTTCTCCGGATGGAACTGCACACCGGAGATATTGTCCAACGAAACGATGGCGGGCACCTGCGCGAAGTAGTCCGTCGTGGCCACAATCACGCTTGGGTCCAGCGGTTCCACATAGTAACTGTGCACGAAATACGCCATCTCTCCGCCTGTCAGGCCATCCGCCAGACGGTCGCGGCGCGCGATCTTAAGACCGTTCCAGCCGACATGCGGGATCTTGAAATCACCGCGCAGACGGCGGACACGCCCCGGAATCAGATCCAGTCCCGCGTGTTCGCCGTGTTCTTCGCTTACTGAAAACAGCAGTTGCATGCCGAGACAGATGCCGAGTAGCGGCTTTCCGCTCGTTGCGCCGGCTTTCAGCGCACCGATCAGATCCAGGCGGCGCAGGCTGTCCATGGCGTCGCCGAACGCCCCGACGCCGGGAAGGATGATGCCGTCGGCCCGGTCGAGCCATGCGCGGTCGGACGTGACGACCGTTTGCCGGCCGAGAAGCTCCAGCGCCTTTTGCACACTGCGCAGATTGCCCACGCCGTAATCGACGATCGCGATCATCTCAGCTCACGCCCTCCTCCACCCGGTTGCGCAATCGATCGATGAACCCGTCGACTTCCGCGGCGCGCAACTGATAGCTGCGCCGGTTCGCCACCACGCGCGTCGAGACGCGCCCCAGTTCCGCGTGCACCACGAGCCCATTTTCCCGCAGCGTCTGCCCGGTTTCCACGATGTCGACGATACAGTCGGCCAGACCCGTCAGAGGAGCCAGTTCAACGCTTCCGTGCAGGTCGATCACCTCGATCTGCCGCCCATGCTTGCGGAAAAAGTCATGCGCGTACCGGTGGTACTTCGTGGCCACCCTGCGCACATTCGCCACCTGCACATCCGCCGGTCCCGCCACCACCAAGCGGCAGACGCCGATGCCAAGATCGAGTAGTTCGTGAACATCGGCCTGCGCCTCGTACAGCACATCCTTGCCGACAAAACCGATGTCCGCGGCGCCATGCTCGACATACGTGGGCACATCGACGGGTTTTGCCAGCAGGTAGCGGATCTCTCCCGTGCGGTCGAATACGATATACCTGCGCGTATCCAGCACATCCTCCTCCGGGGAGAATCCTGCATCCTCCAACATTTCCACCGTTTTGTCCAAGATGCGCCCTTTTGCCAGGGCCACGGTCAACACGGGCTATCTCCCTCCTTTTGCAGGTACTGTTCATAGAGCCGAAGCCACTTTTCATCCGCGACCGCGCGTCCGTCGGCACCGAGCGTGATGACAACCCCATCCGCGGCGGCGCCGGCCGTTCCCGGCGCACCATCCAAAGCGTCGACCGCCACCGCGCGGCCGCATTCGCGCAGGAAGCGGGCGAAACCGTAGGCCGCGGACCGCGCAGGCTCTGCATAGCGCAGCCGGACGCCGTTCGGCCGTCCGGAACGGGGTTCCACGATCGCCATCAGGCGCTCGATATGCAGCACGCAACCAGTCGCGGGAGCGGGTCTCCCGAACTGTTCGAGCAACCGGTCGTAACGCCCGCCAAAACAGATGGGATAACCAAGCAGATCCGCATACCCTTCGATCACCACGCCCGTGTAGTACTCGTGGTGAAGGTACAGGCCCATGTCCAACCGGACAAATTCGTCGACACCGTGCTCGCGAAGCGCTCCCCACAGGGCGTCGAGCTCATCGCAGGCAGCGCGCGCGCCATCGTGCAACGCCGCGCTGCGAGCAGCCACGACAGCTTCCGCGCCGCCCCGGACATGGGGCAACGCGGACAATTTTTCCAGATCCGCCTCATCGGCTGAGCCGCGCCCGCCGGCCAAGGCCCGCTCGTACGCGACCAAGTCCTTCTCGATCAAGGCCCGGCGCAATTCCGCGCGCAGCACATCCGGCAGAGACCGGAGCATGGAGCGGACATAGCCGCTGTGTCCGACCGCCAGGCGAAACTCCCGCAGGCCAAGACGGCGCAGGGAACTGACCATGACGGCGATGACCTCCGCGTCCGCCTCGACGCCCCGCACGCCAAGCAGTTCAACGCCCGCCTGCGTGACCTCCGCACGGTCGTGGACCCGTCCGCCTTCGGCACGGTACGTCTTTGCCCAGTAGCACAGCCGCAGCGGCAATGGATCATCGCCCAGCGTCGTCGCGGCCAGCCGGGCGACCGCGGCGGTCATCTCGGGACGCAGAGCGAGCGTCCGCCCCGTGGCGTCGAACATCCGGTACATCCGTTCCTCGTCATCCTGGTGAATTCCCTGCGCGAATGTCGCCGCGTACTCCACGACCGGCGTCTCAACAGGCAAAA
>JAKACR010000129.1 GCA_021821225.1 Bacillota bacterium
CATCGCCGCGGTGATCATGGCCATCGCGATTCCCAATCTGCAGGCCGCCGGAGTCAAGGCGGCCGTCACGGGCTGCGAGGGCAACCAGAGGATGATCCGCGCCGCTCTCGCCGAGTACTACATGTCTCACCACCAGTTTCCGCAGGAGGCCACGGTTGCGGGCGATCTGGCCGATCTGAAGGCGGCGGGCCTGTTGCAATCGACGCCCGTCTGTCCGAGCGGAGGACAGTACACGATCACCATCTCGCCGGACGGGCAGACGGCAACCGTATCCTGCACGGTGCACGGGGAACTGGGTGATCAATAGATGCGAGACGATCGGGGTTTTTCCTTGATCGAGACGGTCGTCGCCGTCTTTCTCTCGGCGGTGATGGCGGCGATCGCTTGGCCTGATTTTCGCTCCATGTATGACAGGGGGCAGTTGGACGTGACGAGCGACCGACTTGTGGCTGATCTGTCGACTGCTCAAGTGGTCGCATTCGACCTGGACAAGTATGAGGAGATCCGTTTTGCGCCATTCGGGGATTATTACCAGATTTATCTGGACGGTGCGGGGTACGAATCCTTTCGCGCCTTCGCCTCTCCGACACGGTATTTTGAAGGGTATCTCCATCTTCCAGAACCGTATTTGCGCTTTTATGGCTCGGGGGGAGTCAGTGAGAGCGGGCAGATCGGACTGGTTGATCCGGAAGGGGATGTGCGCGACATCGTCGTCTCGCTCGGGTTCGGCGTATTGCGTCCGTATCGCCACATGGTTGGAGGAGGGGTCGCTTGAATCTCGCGGAGGCGTGCGTCGCCACATGGATCATGAGCATCGTCCTCGTCATCGCGGTCACGTTCCAAGCAAGCGCGTTACTGGCCGTAAAACGGTCGGCCGAACGCCAGCAGGCGCTCTATCTCTGTCAGGGCGATATGGAACAGATCGGCAGAGCGCTGTCCCAAGGAGGCGCGTTGTCGGTTCCCGATGTCCAGACGGTTGGCGATGAGCGCTTCCCCGTTTCGTACAAGGTGCAGTCGGTAGGTTCCGGCTTGGCAGTGATTTCTGTGACGTTGGGTTATGGCAGGCCAGTTTTGGCGCAGTCCGTCACACTCTGGACGTGGCAGGCGGTAAAAACGGGGGATTGACGCGTGAAGGTTCGAAAATCTGACGTTTCCTCTCAAGGATTCTCTTTATTGGAGGTTCTGATGGCCATGACTATATCGGGGATCGCACTGGTGGCCGGGGTATCCGCCTTGGTGAGCATGGATCAGGTTTCAGAGCGTACGCGGGGAATCTCCGCGGCCATGCAGGATTTGTGGGTGATCGACCATGTGACGGGACGCGATCTGCGTTTTGCATCCTCCTTCAGTTATTCCGATTCCATGCTTACGGTGAATCGCGCAGACGGCACGGTGCTGACCTATTCGCTGTCGCCTGTGACAGCGACCGCGTTTCGGTCGACGGGCGGTATGGGTGACGCAATCGTGGCGTCTCATGTCGCCGGATGGTCTTTTTCCGTTCTTCCCTTTGGTGGACTCGGGATACTGGTGCGTGAAACGCGGGGAGGTGGAGAGTGTGACGGCCGGTTCATTTTCCCGTTTGCACTGGGCGCGGCGGGATGACAGCGGGTTCGTGCTGCCGTTTTCTCTCATGCTGCTCAGCGTTGCTGCAGTCCTCGCGGCCGCAGTTCTGTATACCGCGGATCATGCGGCTATCCGGGTGACGCGGGAAGAAGACGGTATAAGAGCGCATGAACTTGCCCGTTCCGCCCTTGAGTGGGGGGCTGCAAAAGCGCTTGCCGGACAGACGGGAACGTATCGTTTTGTCTATGCGGGTGACGGGGAGCTGTCTGTCACGATCAGCTCTGGAGGCGGCGCGCCGAGTGCGACGGATTCCACCGTCACGTTGAGTGCCGTCGGCACGACCGTGTATGGTGGAAAAGCCGCCATCAGCGCGACGCTAAACGTTTCCCGGGATGAATGGTCCACATGGACAGATTCTCCATGAGCGCCGTGGGCTGCGCCTGCCGGATGTGTGTGTTCTGTGGGCTGCGCCTGCCGGATGTGTGTACCGGGGGGCGCCTGCCGTCGGCGGAAGGCGGATGGAAAGCGGTATGCCGTGCGCGGACGAATTTGTGTTACTCTGGCATCGAACCTCTTTAGAATTCGGTATCCGGAGGATTTTTATGATAGCGCTCATCGGGTTTACGGGAGCGGGGAAGTCGACATTGGGGGCCAGTCTCCATGTACAGCTCGACATTCCGTGCTATGATGTGGATGTGATGCTCGAAGAGCAGCAGAAAATGAAAATTGCCGATATGTTCGCCACTTTCGGCGAGACGGCGTTTCGGGAGCTTGAGGCCGGCGCGATCCGTTCGCTTTCCGGGTGCGAGGCGGGAGTGATCGTTACGGGCGGCGGGGCTGTTTTAAACGCTGACACTCGCCGCTGGCTGAACTGTAATTGTCTTGTGGTTCATGTTCGCACGCCGATTGAGGTGATTGCAAGGCGCATGGGATCCATGCAAGATAGGCCCCTGCTTGCTGGCGGCGACCCGGAGCGTGCGTTGCGAACACTTTATGAAGCCCGGCAAGGCGTATACGATTTTGCGCATCTGGAGGTTGACGGAACGGATATCGAAGTGGCATCGGCAGTGATCTCCGACGCATGGCGCAAGTGGCGCCGAGCGCAATCATGACCACCTGAGAATGGAAGGAACTGGGCAATGTGTGCGGAATAGTCGGGTTGCTCGCGCGTTGCGATCAGCCAGCGGACGACGTGATGCTCAAGGCGATGGCGGATGCCATCGTGCACCGTGGTCCGGATGATGAAGGGTTCTTTGTGGACGGGATTGCGGGGCTTGGCTTTCGTCGCCTTTCAATCATTGATGTCCAAGGTGGACATCAGCCGCTGGCGAACGAGGATGAAACGGTATGGGTCGTCTTTAACGGGGAGATATACAATTACAGAGAACTGCGCCGCGAACTGGAGGCAAGGGGCCACCGCTTCCGCACGATGACGGACACCGAAGTGATCGTCCATCTCTATGAGGATCTGGGCGAGCGGTTCGTCGACCGTCTCCGCGGGATGTTCAGCATCGCGCTGTGGGATGCCGCCCGCCGAAAATTGGTTCTCGCCCGCGATCCGTTCGGCATCAAACCGCTCTATTATGCGGTGACGGACGAATGGATCGCCTTTGGATCGGAGATCAAAAGCGTTCTGTCAGTGCCCGGTGTCCAGCGCGAGGTGGACAGGCAGGCGTTCTGGGATTACCTCACATTCCAGTACGTCCCCGATCCCCGGACGATGTTCACGGGCATCGCGAAACTTCCGCCGGCGCATATTCTGGTCGCCGAAAACGGCCGTGTAGCGCTGCAGCGCTACACGCAGCTCGAATTTCATCCGGAGGACAGACCTATCGAGGAGTATATCGAGCGAACCCTGTCCGTGTTGCGTGATTCTGTCCGAGTTCATATGAACAGCGACGTTCCGCGCGGCGCTTTCCTGTCTTCCGGCGTGGACTCCAGCGCCATTGTCGCATTGTTGCGGGAACTGGAGGAAGTACAGACATTCACGGTGGGTTTTGAAGGAGCGGGCGGCATGAGCGAGATTGCGTACGCCCGTGAGACCGCACGCTTGCTGGGCACCGTCCATCGCGATACGGTCGTCAGCGCGAAAGAGTATATGGAGGCGGTGCCGCGATTGGTCTATCAGCAGGACGAACCTGTTGCGGACCCGTCCGCCATCGCGCTGCATTTCGTGGCCGAGCTTGCGAGCCAGTACGTGACCGTGGTCCTGTCCGGCGAAGGGGCGGATGAGCTTTTCGGAGGCTATACAATCTATCGCGAACCGCTGTCTCTCTCCTGGTTTGAGCATGTGCCCCCAGGCATGCGCCGGTCGCTCGGCGAAATGGCGAAGTTTCTTCCGGAGGGCATTAAGGGGCGCGGCTATCTGATACGAGGCTCGAAGACTCTTGCGGAACGCTTCTACGGCAACGCGTTTTTGTACAGCGAACAGGAGAAGGCGCAGTTTGCCCACGGCCGCGGACTTGCGGAGTCGTCCCATGTGACAAGCCCGTATTATGAGCAGGCGCGCAGGGTGGACCCTGTCAGCCAGATGCAGCATGTCGACATCCATACCTGGCTTCCTGGCGATATTCTGGCGAAAGCGGACAAGATGACAATGGCCAACAGTCTGGAACTTCGCGTTCCTTTTCTTGACAGGGAGGTTTTCGCGGTCGCCTCGCGTATACCGGCGCATTACCGCCTGAAAAACGGCACGACAAAACACGTGCTGCGTGAAGCGGTGCGCGACATTCTGCCGCCCGACGCGGTCCGGCGCAAAAAACTCGGTTTCCCCGTGCCGACGCGCAAATGGTTGCGTGAAGAACACTATGCGTTCGCGCGTGAACTGATCGGCGACGCGGCGTGTGAAGATCTGTTTGATCGCGATCGCGCGCTCCGGCTGTTGGAGGACCATCGCAACGGCGTGCGCGACAACGCGCGCAAAGTTTGGGCGATCATCGTATTTCTGTTGTGGCATCAGACGTACATCGGCCAATCGAGGCTGTTTGTTTCGCGGCCGACGGAACGGGTCATGATGCGGCGGGCGGATGTGATGGCGGAGGCGATGACATGAGTCTGGAGAAGGTTTCTCACGTGCTTCCGGAGTTTCGCGGAGCGGCCGGAAGGCGGCGCGACAGTGCCGGGGACAGTACCGTCGGCGTCTCGGCGGAGCAATGGCGGAAAATGCTGCCCGAAGTCGCAAAACTGGATGTGTCCGATGAAGCGTTGATGCGCGCACGCCCCACTCTGCTGGAACTCCTGCGCCAGGAACAGATCTGCGGCGCGTGCCGCGGCTACGAGTTGTGCGGCAAGACGGGCGACGCCCGGGGTATGGTGGACCATCCGGTCGTCTACGGTGGCGAACTGGTCGTCGAGTCGTCCCATTGTCGACCGTTTTACAATTATATGGCGATGAGAAAAGCACTGCGCTATGGAGCGTACTCCGCGTTGGGCGATGCGGAAAAGCGCATGACATTCGGGAATTTTCCGGAAACGCAGAGGGTGCGCCGCCCCAAACTCTACGAGGCGGCCCGGAAACTGGCGGAGCAATACCAAGCGGGGCAGGAGGCCAAGGGATTGTTTGTCTTCGGTCCGGCCGGCGTCGGAAAGACACACCTGCTGCTGGCCGTTGCCAATCGGCTGGTCCAGAGGAACATCGCGTGCATCTTTGTGCAGGTCGAGGCGTTGTTTGACCGCCTGCGCAGCGCCATCGGTGAGGGGCGGGACATCGACGCGATTCTGGACGCGTTTTCCACCGTTCCGGTGCTATTTCTTGATGAACTCGGGCAGGAGCGGGCAAACGAGTTCACGCTGGAGAAACTGTTCCGGATCGTGAACCAGCGTTTCTCAGCGGGGTTGCCAACACTGTATTCGAGCAATTATGCGCCTCCGGACCTGTACCTCAGGTTGCCGGAGGATTTCATGAATATCGTCGATCCGTTGCGCAGCCGCATCATCGGGATGAGCAGGGTGGCCTATCTGGACGGAGAGGACCACCGTATCGCCAACATGGAAACGCTGGACATCTGAGAAGTGCTTGGACGTCTGAGTCATGTGTCACACGGCGGGCGAGAGAGATAGAGCAACGCGAACTGGGTGGGCCTGATTTCGATTTTCGGCTCCATTCGCCACGTGATCTCCGTGCGCCGCAGTTCCCACTCGGCGGCGCGCGAGAACGCCGCCGTGCTCCCGGAGTCCGTCGCTTCTGGGGACGGACGACCGTTTTGCAGCGTCGCAGGTCCTGAAAATGAGCGCAGATCGATGGACGTGTCCCTTTCATTGCAATTCTCTTCTTCAAGCGAGTTATAATAAGCGTCCAGGCGCCGCAATTCTTCGGCAAGGCGTCGTTGTGCCTCGACCGCCCACGTGTGGTCCCGCTTCTCGATATCCTGTCGCGCGTGTTCGATCACCAGTGAGAACAACTGTTCGACATCGCAGGGGATCGGCGCAATTTGCGCGCTTTTGGGCCGTTCATCCGCGAGCGCAAGGCGTTCAACGTATTTCATGGCGTTGGGGTAAATGTGAAAGTCGCGCAGATCGATGGCGTACGTTTCGAGAAAGTCCTGGCGAACGTCGCAGACATAGGAAATCTTGATCGAAAACAGGGCGAAAGGAGTGACGCGGGGGGCATTCTCATAGCCTGCCGCAAGCGCCCCCCGGTGCTTCGCGCTTGCGATGATGCGCATGAGCCGATAGCAACCGCGCGTGATGAGTTCCGGTTTGGCCGTCGCAGGGACATCGCATTCCGGCGCGTCCGGAGCAAACTTAAGGTACAATATGGTGTTTGGAGGATTTTCTCGCATGGCCTCTACCCACATCCAGTAAAATGGGCGGTCGGTCAATTCTTTGTCGATCTCGCGCGGCAGTTCAACGCACAGGACTTGCTCCGGAGCGGGGAATCTTCGAGCTCCTGCGCTTGAAAAATACCGCAAACAAAATTCATACAACCCGCTGTTTTCAGACAATAACGCCATGTCCATCATCCTCTTTCACTCGGATTCGCTTCGACAGCGCGGACAAGCGGGCCCTCACCTCGAGATCGTCGGCGCTCTCCATGAAAGTGGCCATCAGATCGTTCTCAAATGTTCTGGGTCCGAGAATCACATCCAATTCCCCGATGATCATCTCGAACATGCGAATTTTATCCTGCAGCAGATTGACAATGTACTCTTCAATCGTATCGACGGTGGAGAAGTTGCGAATGAAAACCGGCCGGGTCTGCCCGACCCGATGGACCCGCCCGATTCTCTGCTCGATGCGCATGGGATTCCACGGCAGGTCGTAATTGATGACCTGGTTGCAAAATTGCAGGTTGATGCCTTCGCCACCCGCTTCTGTCGCGATCAAAATCTGCGCGCGGTGTTCAAACAGGTCTTTCATCCAGTCTTTTTTCCCGCGGTTGTATCCGCCGCGGTACAATACGGCCTTCACGCCCGACTGCTGCAGCATATACAGCAAAAAATCCTGTGTTGCCCGGTACTCCGTGAAGATGATCAGCTTGTCCCGCATATTGCGCACAATCTCTATCACCTTGTTCACTTTCGAATATCCGGGAACGGACTCCGCCTGGTGGTACAACTCCTGTAGGCGTGTTTGTTCCTGTGGGGCAAGCCGGCGGTCTTTGAGCATTCTCTCAATCGTGTTCATGGCCGCGTATGAACTGCTGCAGATTTCGCGCTGCAACGTGATGAGCGACAGCACACTGCGACGCTTCTCCTTGCGGCGCACGTATTCTTCGCGCACGAAACCCGTCACGGCTTCGTACAGTTCCCGTTCCTCCTGGGTGAGTTCAAGCCGCACCGCGTCGACCGTCCGTTCCGTGAACTCCACGCCGGAATCCTGCCGCCGATTGCGTACCATCACCTCCTGGATCGCACTGCGCAGCGCGACGGGACTTTTGGGCGTGCGCCGTCCCTCAATGTGGGTCGCGGCAAATGTGGAGGAATTGCCCAATTGACCGGGACGCAGCAGGTTGATCAAATTGTAAAGTTCGCGCATATCGTTCTGGACAGGTGTCGCGGTGACCAGCAAGAGGTATTTCTTGCGCAACTGGTTGACAATCTGCCAGTTGCGCGTCTTTATGTTTTTTAGCTTGTGCGCTTCATCGACGATGACAAGATCGTACACTTGGCCGAGCACCGCCGATCGGTGCGGTTCCCGTTTTGTGGTGTCCAACGACGCGACAAGCACATCGTATGTTTCCCAGGACCACGCATTGCGCTGTGCGAATGCCGGGAT
>JAKACR010000130.1 GCA_021821225.1 Bacillota bacterium
TTGCGCGTGGAGGGCGCGCGCTTTCTACCGGCGGTCAGCGTTTCACGGGAGACAATATCGACGGGTTGCTTGCGGCGCGCGCGCATGCCGCGAAGTTGCGCGCGTCTTCCCGCAAACGGGGTGACGATCGGCTGTCGCGGCGTTTTCCGCGGGGACCCGCGCCGCGTTCGCGCGCAGATGACGAGCGTTTCGCGCGGGAGTTCGAAAAACTGCTTGACGAATGCCCCCTTTTTGAGCCACCTCGAACAGAACATGCCTTGAGGACATTATCCCATGTTCCCCGGTAGGTCGGATTCTGTGCACTGCCGGCGCCGCGGGTAATATCATATGATATCGCGAAAGAAGGAGGCGGGGAATTGGCCATCCTTGGTTTGCTGTGGATCCTGCTTTGGTTTTTGCTTTGGCTGCTGCCGATGGTGATCAGCGCGAACCTGGCGGGCCGGCAGGGCCGGAATGTTGCGCTGTGGGTGATCCTGTCGTTTTTCTTTGGCTGGATTCCCACTATCATTCTTTTGGCCATGTCCGGCGTATAGCGTGGCAGTCCACCCGGTTGCGGCGCGCAAGTGCGGGGAGCCGCCGGAATTTGCCGACGATAGCCTTCAGGAGAGCAGGGGGGAGCCTGCTGCAACCCTGCTTGTCACTCCCCGCACACAGCGTTGTGCGCCCGGAACGGATGCCGTCATTCGCGCGTTTCGGGGGCCTTTTCTTTTGGCTGTGGGACGGGTTCGCTGAACTCGCCATTGCCCACCGCGTAAGCGATGTATTTGACTTTGCATTTTTTGCAATAAAACGTCTCATATTGGGACGTAAAGCCAGTCTGCTCCAAATGCACACCAATTCCGCAATGCGGACACAGCATTGTCTGGCCTCCTTTTGTCGGTCTGTGGACAACAGTTACTGTGTTGCACAGCCACAGTATAGCGTAACGGGCTTTTTGTGTCATTATATTTATCGTCGAATGGAAGACTATATTCCGGTATAACTATTCCGGTATAAACACCCCCATCTCCTCGCGCAGCATGCGGCCGATCGCGCGATCGGCCGTGAGGTGCGGGGGCAGGCGAACTCGGTCGCCCGTCACGAGGCGTTCATGCGTCCGAGTTGCTCCTCTGCGAGCCCTCTGGCGAGTTCTTCGGTGAATTCCGGATCGGGGATCGCATAATCCTCCGGGACTCCGGCTTGTATGATGTTCCAGACAGCCGGGTCGGGAATCACGTCGGGAGTGTCCACCTGGCCGGTGAACAGGGAGTCGTAGATGTCGGCTGTGGCTGTCCCTTCGTTTTCCGGCGCGATGGCGACAGGGGGGGGCGCGGGGTGTTCCGTTTCGCGGTCCGGCTCTGGTACGGCCTGCACAAGTGGAGAGGGGACGGATGGGTTTTCGCGGCGCGGGAGTGCGTTCGGGGCGAGTGGGGTGACTGTGGCGGCGCGGTCGCGCAATGCCTTGATCTCTTCCCGCAGTTCCCGGTTGGCGGCTTCCAATGATTTGCTGAGCGCTAGCAATCGGTTGACGTCGGATCCGCGAAGCTGCCTTTGCAGAAACTGCAACGTGGCTTTGAGTTCCCGGTTCTGTCTGCGCAGCGTATTGTTTTCCTGGACAAGAGCCGTCATGGCCGCACGCTGTCCCGACGGGGCGCGAAACTCCGCCCTGGGAAGCGTAGTGATCCCGGCGATCCTGTCCGGCTTCGCCGTGATCCTGTCCGGCTTCGCCGCGATTTTGCGCGGCGCGCCGTTCGCCTTTTTTCCGTGCAATGCGACCGCCGTGCGCGCCGCGTGGGTTTTGTGTGGTGTGCGCGGTCTGCGGTCTTGCGCGTCGGGGGTGGAGAGTCTGAATATTGTTTCACGCCTGCGCGTCTTCCTGGGTTTTGCCGCCTTTCCTATCGTTTGTGAAGGCGTCGTTCCCCGTTTGTTTTCTGAAATGACTCTCAGGTTGTGTCTTGCGAGACTGTGCCGCACGGTGTCACCCTCCCTGGATCATTTGTACGGTGAATTATTTGTACAGTTCGATCGAATGCCGCCGGTAGAGCGCCAGCGTCCGGGCCATCATCGTCTGCAGGGACCATTGCGTCATGGCCCATTGACGCGCGTTTCTTCCCAATACCTGGCGGTGGTTCTCGTCTTCAAGCAGTTGCAGCATATTTTCGTACATGGCTCTTGCGTCCTCCGCCGGTGAAACGAGGCCCGTCTTCCCATGCTTGACCATCTCCGGGATGCCGCCCGCATCCGAGACAATGGCCGGTTTGCCGACAACCTGCGCTTCCATGATGGCAAACGGCTGATTGTCCTGCACGCTCGCGAGGATGAAAATGTCCGCCTGCTGCAGGAGAGAAGGCACGTCTTTGCGGTCGCCCAGAAATACCACATGGTCCGTGAGACCCAGACGCATGGCCTGCTGCTCCAACTCCTGGCGTTGCGCCCCATCTCCGATCAGCCAGCAGACCCAGTCCCGCCGTTTCGCCTTCAATTTTCCCAGTGCATCCAGAAGAAAGCTGTGTCCTTTGACCGGGACCAGCCGCGCCGGACAGACAAGAAGTGTTTTTCCCGGAGGGCGGAAAAGGGAGGGGGGTTGACCGGCCTTTTCCAGGAATTGATCGATGTCCATGCCGTAGGGGATGACGGTGATCTGTCCGCCCGGTATGCTGAAATCTTTTACCAGCAGATTCTTCAACCATGTCGTCGGCACGATCGCGGCCGTGCTGGATGTGGCTCCGTAGTACTCTTCCGCCGCGACGTATGTCCAGGGCAGCGAACGTCGGTCCTTGACAGCGCCGGAAACCAGGTGTTCCGTGGCCAGGCAGCCGTGAATGGTGGCGATCAGGGGGACGTGTTTCGGCTTCACGCGCCACAGAGCCCTGGTGGAAACGATGTCCTGCGTCAGGATGAGATCGTAGTCGAGCCCGAACACAAGGGCCGCCGTTTCAAAAGAGTAGCGTTCGATTTCCCTCCACCGGATCCAGTCGTCGACTCCGGGGAGCTGCTGGTTGTAAAAGCCGAGCACTTTCTCGTAAACGAGGTCCTTCACCTTGCTTTTCTCCAAAAATCGCCCATTGTTCGGCATATAGTATTTCTGCATGTCGGGGTGATGGGCGAGGATGTCTACGTCATGCCCCAATTCAGTCAATTTCCGTTTGAGGTTGTCGACATAGGTTGAAACTCCTCCAATATGAGGCAGATACCAGTAGGTGGCCAACAAGATTCTCACGTCTTCCCACCCCCTCGAAACTGGCGGACGGATTCCCGGGCCAGTGGCCGTCCGAATGATCCATCTGTGGATACCGACACTCTATGCTCAGAGACTCTGGCTGTGATGGGGCATTGATCCATCTTGGAAATGAGGTTTCGCTGCCAGCCGTCGCCCTGCCCTATGCCCTTTGCTCGGACACCGCTATCGCTAAACTCGCCGGGCATAGGGCATGGCACCGGCTCAGCAAGCCTTGTTCGTGGCGCTAAACTCGCGACGAGCAAAGGGATATGGGCGGCCCAGCAAGCCTTGTCCATGGCGCTAAACTCGCCGGGCATAGGGCATGGCACCGGCCCGGCACATTTTTATCCTGCCGATGGTGGCGCGGGCGTCAACGGCACGTGGCCTTCAGGATGCGTTCCAGCAGCGCCGTGTCCGGAATGGAGTAGGACGGAGGGAGCTGTTTGGCGACAGACGCCCAGAACGGCTCGTCGCCGTTCCAACCAGCCGGGTTCAGCCATGATCTGTCTCTTGCCAGTGTGCTTGGCAGATCCGGCTGCATCGACTGCAGAAAACGGGGGTCCGGGATGACATAGCCGTCCGGAAGGCAGGCGTCGATCTCAGGCCAGTCCCCGGTATCGGACGGTTCGTGGGATGCGAAGGAGAACAGCATGCACTCACCTCACTGCCTGGCGGAATGGCCCGGCTATCTTTCTCGCTTCGCTCTTTTGTGCGCCTCACCGTAGGCGGTGAGTGTCCGTTCCAGCAGGGTCGCGTCCGACCATTCGGCATGCGCCCACAGGTTGCCCGCCTGCGCCAGTTTCCCGCGCAGCGGCGGATCGTCCATCATGCGCCGGATGCATGCGGCCAACTGGGCCGGATTGCCCGCCTCGAACAGCAGTCCCGTGTGTTCGTGCCGGATCATTTCCGGTATGCCGCCCGCGTCCGATGCGACGATGGGAGTGCCTGCGATCTGCGCTTCCATGATAGAAAACGGCAAATTATCCTGCAGTGACGGCAGCACCATGAGATCGGCCTGCCGCAGCAGGGCCGGCACGTCGTCGCGGTCGCCGAGCAGCGTCACGCGTCTGGTGAGACCAAACGCCTCAATGGCATGTCGCAGTTCCGGCCGCAGAGGTCCGTCGCCGACGAACCAACAGTGCCAGGACAGGTCGTCCGCCAATTGGCGGAGGGCGTCGAGCAGTGTCCGGTGGCCCTTGACGGGCACCAGCCGTGCGGGACAGCAGATGGTGAACGCGCCCGTTTTTTGCGCGGGTGCGGACAGCGGGAGGGCACGGCGCCGTTCGAACGCCTCGATATTCATGCCGTACGGGATGACGGTGAGTTGCTCACGCGGTACGGCAAAATGCGTCATTTCCGTCCGCAGCCACTCGGTCGGCACGATGGTCACATTCGCCGACGTGCAGCCGTAGAACTCTTCGGCGGCGACGTACCGCCATCCAAGACTCTCCTCACTGACGATATCGCCCGCGATCACATGTTCTCTCGCCAGCAATCCGTGAATCGTGGCGACAAGCGGGGTGGACGCCGGCTTGACGCGGGACAGCGCGCGGGTGGAGACGATGTCCTGCGTGTGGATCACGTCGTATTGCTCCAGGTTGAACATGGCGGCGGCCACTTCAAAGCAGTGACGCTCGATGTCGCGGTAGCGGACCCACGGTTCCACCTGCGGCAGATGGCGTTGATAGAACTGTGTCAGCCTGTCGTAGACGATCCGCTTGATGCGCCATTTGTCCACGATCCGGTCGCCGCCCGCCAGGTAGTAGTGGGCCATGTCCGGATGGTGGGCCAGCACATCCACGCGGTGCCCCATGCGTTCCAGCTCGTCTTTCAGAAGGCGCACGTACACGTCCACCCCGCCGACATGGGGCAGATACCAGTAGGTACACAGCAGGATGTTCATGGGACTGTGCTTCGCGATGTCGACCGCGGCATCGTTCGCGTCCGGGGATGGCGTCGTTTTCGCGCGACCGTCTTTTGCGCCGGCCGCCGGGGGAAGAGGTACTTGCGCAGGCGCGGCGGGCGGATCCGGAGTGAAGATGTACACGCGGCCCGCCATGAATTGCTTTTGATTGGCGCTCGCGACGGCGCCTACGGCGATCGATCCTCCCGCGTCGCGGCACTGCGCGACGGCATGGCTGAACCATTCCGGCTCACTGCCGTTGAATTCGTGCGCGATCCGCCCGTTCAAATCCATGATGTACGCCGCGCCCGCGCGCGAGCCCGCCAACACGCCGCGCAGCCCGCTTGTCCGGTCGATGTAGGGGTGAATGCTCATTCCCAATCCCTGCTCGGGGAACCAGCCTTCCTTTTCAAACAGGATTTTCCGCAAAATGATCGACCACCCGCTGACCATGCCGCAGCGCGTCGAGACGACGTTTGAAGGCGCGCCGGCCGAATCGTGCCGGATGCCGCTCACGCCGGGCGATCCGATCAGTACGTCGTCCGTTCCGTCACCGTCTATGTCTCCGATCGCGAGGCTGTGGCCGTATTCGTCGAAAGGCCGCTTGCCGCAGGACTGGTGAATGAGGCCCCGCTGCGGCGAGTATACGAGAACCCGGCCGCTGCCGGTCAAACCGGCGTCGGAAAGGCGGGAGCGCCCACAATCAATTCCTGCCGCCCGTCACCGTCGACATCGCCCGCCGCCAGCGAGGAGCCAAATACTTCCCGGTCCGCCCCCTCCCATTGCTCCACGATACGGCCATCCGCGATGGCGTAGAGCGTGACCCGCCCATTCCAGTCTTCGCCGCGCGGACCGGACAGGTGCGATGAGACGGCCACTTCAGGCAAGCCGTCCGCATTCCAGTCAAGCGCTTCCACGGCCGATCCGAGGCGGGCGTAGTCTTCATTTCCGTACCACCTGTGAAGCAGTTCGGACGTTTTTCCAGAAAATACAGAGATGGCCCCGCATTGGACGTTATCGGGAGAATTGGCCCTGGGAGCGCCGACGACGATCTCCTTTGCGCCGTCGCCATCGAGGTCGGTCAGCGTGAACGATGTGCCGAAGCAGCCGCCGTCAAAGTTTCCCTGCAGGGTGAACAACACCTGGAAGCTGCCGGACAAGACGTAGATGCGACCGCAGTAGGGGTACGAAAGCGGGTTCACTCCCCCTTCCTCCTGCATGAGCGTGGCGGTGCTTGCGGCGATGACCCATTCCTCATGACCGTCGCCATCGACATCCCCGCAGGCGACCTGATGCCCATAGCGATCGTTTTCCCGCTCTCCTTCCAATTGCGCCTGTAAATAAAATGAGAATTGATTGCTCACCCTGCCCTCTCCCCGGTCTCTGGCGTCTCGCCATCTCAATGTATGTCTGGCTGACACGGCGGTGAGGGCATCTACTCCGTTCTTCAAATGGACTTGTGCACCGGGCAATCACGGGGTACGCACGACGCGGCGCGGAATATGCTGAGAAAAACGGGGTGGAACTTCTCAGATGAGAATTCTGATCGCGACCTATTGGCCCCTGCCTCATATCGGAGGTGTCTCGACCTACATCGATACGCTGGCGGCGGGCCTGGAGGGCATGGGCCACCAGGTTGAGGTGCTGGGTCAGCTTCCGGATCTGTCCGGCTATCACCTGCGCAAGAGCGGCCATGCCATGGGTAAATCCTTACTCGCGGATGTGACGGAAGCGGAGATTGTGCGCGGCTACAAAGAGCATGGGGTCGACATCACCCCCTGGATCGCCTGGCGGGAGACTGAAAAATACTTTTTTGGTTATATATTACATCACTGCGCGCTGGAGCAATACGACCTGATCCATGCGCAGGATATTGTGTCGGCCTTTGCGATTGCTAACGTCAAGCCGGACTCCGTTTCTCTCGTGGCGACCATTCACGGCTGTCTGGCGACGGAGTGGACGGAGACGGGAGAGTGGCGTTTCCGGACGAACATGGAAAAAGAGTATATCCGTTTAGAAGAATATTATGGGTCGATGACACCGGACCACCTGATCCTGCCGAGCTGCTGGCTGGCGAACCGTCTCGCCGCGTTTGCGGTCGCGCATCCCCGCGCCGAGGTGATTGCTTACGGCCTTGGCGAAAAAAAACACGTCGAGTTGATGCCTGGAGAGTTTCGCGCTGCGTCGGGCACTGCGCCGGACTCCACGTCGGGCGTCAGGCAAAAGACCATCGTCTGTGTGGCGCGGCTGGTCGCCGTCAAAGGTCACCGCTACCTTGTGCAGGCCCTGCACCTGATGCGCCAACGCGATGCAGAATTTGTCTGCCGATTGGCCGGCGACGGCGCGTTGCGCTCGGAACTGGAAGACCAGGTGAAGCGGCTGGGATTGCAGGATTGCGTAGAATTTCTGGGCGATGTCCCGGATGCCAAAGCGGTGTTGGCGACGGCGGACGTTGTGGTCCTTCCCTCCCTACAGGACAACCTGCCCTTTGCGGTCATGGAAGCGCAGGCACTGGGGAAACCAGTCGTGGCGAGCGCGGTGGGCGGAATTGTGGAAATGATCCAGGACGGGATCGACGGGTTTCTCGTTCCGTCCAGGGATGTGGAGCAATTGTCCGCGCACCTGTCGCTTTGAG
>JAKACR010000131.1 GCA_021821225.1 Bacillota bacterium
TGGACCGCTTCAGCGCGCTCACCCTGCTGCATGAGGAGGAGATCGACCTGCATCAAGGCGTCCAGGTCCAGGTGGAAAAACTCGATTACGCGGAAAAGAAGGCGTTCGTCCGCGAAGTGCGGACAGACTACTACACCGACGCCAATCTCGCCGTGCAACTGCAGGTCCTCATGGAGAACGGCGCGCGCCAAACGGACGGAGACATCGTCTGCGGCCACGGTGAGGTCGCTGTGCACGCGATGGCCACGATATTCAAAAAAATCAAGTTCGGCACGCACGAAAATATCGGTTGGGGGCCCATCCATCTCCCGGAAGAGGAATTGCACACGGACGCGGCGTGGATCGGCTTCCCGGAAACCTGGCTCGCGGAATCCGGCCATGCGGACATCGAACGGGGACTGGCGGGACTGGCTGTAGTCCTGCAGCATGTGGCCCCGCTGTTTGTCCTGTGCGATCCGAGCGATCTGCGCGTCGTCGCCCAGCGCAAAGCCGTTCATTCCGGCAGGCCGACAATCTTTTTGTACGACCGCTATCCCGGAGGCGTTGGTCTCGCCCAGCAGGCGTTTTGCGACATCGGCCCGCTGCTCGCGCGGGCGCTGCAACTCATCCTGGCCTGTCCGTGCGAGGCGGGCTGCCCGTCCTGTGTGGGACACTCCGATCAGGGAGGCAAGGTGGCTGCGCTCGCGCTCGCCCGGTTCGCCGCCAAGGAATTCGGGCGGGAAGCGCCGGAATCCGCGCAGGCGGCGCAAGAGACGCAGAAAGCGCGGGCCGCGCGCGAAGGTGTGCGCCATGTCCATTAAGGACAAACTGGCCCGCCTGCGCCCGCAACTGATCCATGAAGCGGCGCGAACCGCCGCGGCCGCCGCGCAGGACACCGCAGCGCCCGCCCGGCTCGCGGATGCCGCGGCGCCGGCTCAATACATTGGTCACCTGGAAAAGTGGCGCCGACTCCATGCAACGCCCGCCGTATTTGATGACGCCTGCGTGATGGTGCGCGAAGTGCGCTATCCCCTCGCCCACAGACACGGACAGTACACATTTTCCCAATTTCTCGACACACTGGCGCTCTGGAATGATTCCGGACTCCGCCATCCGCTGTCCGGCGCGGGAACGGCGCCTGAAGACTGGCTGTTTTTCGACACGGAGACCACCGGATTGAACGGCGGGACGGGGAATGCCATCTTCTTGCTGGGCTATTGCCTGGTGAATCCGGACGCGGTCGTCGTGCGCCAGCACTTCCTGCCCTCTCCCGCGGCGGAACGCGCGCTGTACCAGTCGTTCATCCAGGATATCGGCGGCATGAAACGGCTCGCCACATTCAACGGCAAGTCGTTTGACTGGCCGCAGGTCAAGACGCGGCTCACACTCCTTGGCGGCGCGGCTCCCGAATTGCCGGGGCTCATCCACCACGACCTGATGCACGCGGCGCGGAGGCTGTGGCGGGACGATCTGCCGTCGTGCCGCCTGTCTGTCATTGAAGAGACAAAACTGGGTGTCCGGCGCGGGCGGGATACGCCGGGGCACATGGCTCCCCTGCTCTATTTTGAATACTTGAGATCCGGCGATCCGGACGCCATCGCCGGAATCCTGCAGCACAACGAGTTCGACGTGCTCTCGCTCGTGACGCTGTACATCCACCTGTCCCGCCTGGTGCAGCGCTT
The DNA here is from genome assembly GCA_021821225.1 of Bacillota bacterium. Next base: position 1,662 of record JAKACR010000131.1, read on the forward strand.
TTTGCAGCAAGGGGCGGCAACGATTTCCGAACGGATGCAGCTTTCCCGCTGGTACGAAGCGCTCGGACAGGACGACACCGCCATCGACGGCTACCAGGCTGTGGCGCGGAGCGGACACGCCCTTTCCACGGAGGCGAAACTCGCGCTCGGCTACGTCCTGAAGCGGCGCAAACAGTGGGGGCGCGCACTGGCCGCATGGGAAGAATGCACGCGCGAACTCGCCCATATCCCGGAGGAACTGTACGTCGAATTGGCCAAATTGTGCGAGCACGGACTGCGCGACTATGAAAAGGCGCTGCACTACGCGCGCATGGCGTCCGCCGCGCGCAGCCGGAAAACGGCCATGCTGCGCAGGACGGCGCATCACCGCCTTGAACCCCATGGCCCAATCCATGGCACTGAAAGCCGCGGGCCGGACAGCCATGAGCGGCGCCTCGCAAGACTGGAAACAAAGCTTCAACGCGCCGCGCAGCATGAAAGCGGCGAGTGAGGAGACAATCACTCGCCTGACGGAAGCCTGTTTATCCCCTGTTCCAAGCGAGTTTGCGCCCTGCTGCGCGGGTGAAAAAGTGTTCTTGCCGGACGGACCACATAGCCCGTTTCTTCCAGCACCTCGCGCGCCGCCGCTTCCCCTGGCGTGTCGCCAACATCGGCCCAGCCGCCGGGCAACGACCAGCGCCCGTCTTGCGTCTCGCGGACGAAAAGCAGCTTATCCTGCCGAAACACCACGGCGCGCACGTCCACCTTGGGGGGTCAGATAGCCCATCTCCGCGGCCAGGGCGCGCAACTGCGCGAAGCGCTCCAAGGGACATGTGATAAACCAAATTTTAGCAGGCGAGTAACAGTAGATATCGCGTTTGACTGAAGCCTCAAACGCGATATCTGGGATCAGATCGCCTGCACAGGGGACTTTATCACATGTCCCCCAGGTCATACGGGTCTTTGCTGTACGTCGCGCCCGCTTGCGCGATGGACTGGATCTGCCTGGCCCAGCGCAGCCATTTTGAGTTCAGAGCCATCTCTCCCGTGATCATCGTCTTCTGCCACTGTTTCACAATACACTCGTCACACGCCTTCCATATGGTTGGTCACACGCCTTCCAAGTGGAGCGCGCGAAATTCATGCACCCATACGCGCATGGTCGGCAGCCAGGGCATCCCGGGATGGATCGCCAGGATCGCCTGCCTGTACGCTTCCAGACTCTCATGGCCTTCGCGCCGCGCGTCTTCCTCGGTCACGTCCCCGAGAGTCTGGACGTACACGCGCTCCACGATGAACCTGCGACCGGACAGTGTCATCACTTCTCCGGGGTCGGCATACCGTCCATTGCGGCGCACCGCCGTCTTGCGCCCCGCCAGAACCTTCTCCACATCGTCGCGTATGGTCACTAGGCGGTCAATGGTGCATGTCTTGGCAGGCAATTCCCGCCGGGTTGTCTCTTGCTCCTTGCCGTCGCGACTTTTCATGCCATCCGTCATCGGCTCTCTCCCTTTCAATCAAAAAATCCCCCTTCGGACATTTCAATCACTATGGCAAAAGACAAGGCCCAACGCAATTCCGGAAGGGCCGCGCGAAAATGTCGGGCGCTATTGCGTGCTATAATCATGTGAATCCGCTTCGCCGCACCAATGCAGGTCTCATCATTCATCCATGGCCGACAAAGGAGTCGAACGCGCATGCCGATCAAATTGCCCGATGGTCTGCCGGCCAAGGCAGTCCTGGAGCGGGAGAACATCTTTGTCATCGACGAACACAGGGCGTTTCACCAGGATATCCGCCCACTGCAAATCGCGATTCTGAACTTGATGCCCATCAAGGAGACCACGGAGACACAACTGCTGCGCCTGCTGGGCAACACGCCGCTGCAGGTGGAGATCACACTGCTGCGCATGGAGTCGCACCAGTCGAAAAACACGTCACCGCATCATCTCGACCTATTCTACACGACATTCCCGGAAATCGAGTACAAGAACTTCGACGGCATGATCATCACCGGCGCGCCGATCGAACATCTGCCGTTCGAAGAGGTGGGCTACTGGCGCGAATTGCAGCACATCATGGACTGGACCGCCGAAAATGTCACATCGACTTTTCACATCTGCTGGGGGGCGCAGGCGGGTCTCTACCATCACTACGGTATAGAGAAGCACGCGCTTCGCGAGAAGATGTCCGGCGTTTTCACCCACGACATCAACGCGCAGATTCCGCTCGTCAGAGGATTTGACGACGGCTTTCTTGCGCCTCACTCGCGCCATACCGAAGCACGGGCAAAGGACATCGCGCAGATACCGGAACTGGAGATCGCGGCGTCGTCACCCGTCGCCGGCGTCTATCTGGCTGCCCGGCGTGACGGGCGGCAGGTCTTTGTGACAGGGCACTCCGAGTACGATCCGGGAACGCTCAACGAGGAATACCGCCGTGACATCGAGCGCGGCCTGGAAATCCGGCCGCCGCAGAATTATTTCCCTGGCGACGATCCGACGCAGAGCCCGCGGCACACCTGGCGCTCGCACGCCTACCTGCTGTACTCGAACTGGCTCAATTACTACGTGTACCAGGCCACGCCGTACGACCTCGATCAGATCGGGCCGATGGCGCAGCCACAACACCGGAACGCACAGACGATCGGGCAGCGTGGAGAGCTTTGAACGAACCGGACTACCGGCACACCCTTTCTCCGCAGACACGCGGCCGTGATTGCGCCGCGTGAACAGGATCGTCCGTCCATCATTCACCCGCATCGGCCGCGATCTCGTCCCACAGGTCCATACGCCCCATCCCGACTTCCCTGCCCCACGCGGCTAGGTAGTCCTGGTCGGGTTGTCTTTGCAAAAGCGCGCTCACGGCCGCCGCCGGATCCCAATCCTGCGCAACACCGTCCAGCAGGTCGCGGTACACATCCGCGTACCGCGGATCACCCGACAGGTCCGCGCGCTCGCCGGGGTCGCTTTCCAAATCAAATAATTGCGCCCGCTCGAATCCATGGTACGAGATCAGCTTGAACCGCCCCTTGCGGATCATGCGCAGCGCCCCGTCGGCCACTCCGGCCAGTTCGGCAAACACCGGGCGCTGCGCAAGCGACGCCAGGAGTTGCCGGTCCATATCCGCAACCAGCAGGCCGGACAGGTCCACGCCGTCCTGGCGCGGCAGCGCGGGCGCCCCGGCCAGGCCCGCGAGCGTCGGGGCGAGGTCCACCAGGCTCACCGGCTCGCGCACCACCCGGCCGCGCGCAAATTGAGCGGAAAAGTCGTCCTGTTGCAATGGATACCAGATCATCGGCACCCTGGTTGCCCCTTCAAACATGCTGCGCTTCCAGAACATGCCATTGTCTCCCGCCATGTCGCCGTGATCGGAAATGTAGACGACCAGCGTATCGCCCGCCAACCGGCGCGCATTCTGCACGACGCGCCCAACCAGTTCGTCCAGTTGGTTGACAAGCCCGGCGTAATTGGTCCGCGCCTCGCGGATCTGTTCAGTGGTCAGCCGGTCCGCCTCCGTGCGGCGAAACCATTCCTGAAGCCACGGATGCACCGGTTGCGCCGCCCGTTCCGGAGGCGGCGCGGCGGCCGCAGCCCGCCTTGCCAGTTCGTACATGCGCGGCGGCGCGACATACGGGTGGTGCGGGCCGTAAAACCCGACGGTCAAAAACAGGGGATTCTCCGCATCCGCGGCATGCGCCCGCTCTTGCATGAACCGCTCGGCCGCGGCCGCGACACGCCGGTCGTACTCGATGACCGGGCTGTTTCCCGGCCCCGCCAGCAGAATCGAACGCATGCCCTGCCCCGCGGTTCCCTTGAGCGGACCGTATTCCGTCCCAGGTCCGCCCGGATAACTCGGCGTAATGTCGCCCACCAGCCGCGTGGCGAAGCCGTGGCGCTGATCGGCGCCATTGAAGTGCATCCGCCCGCACAGCACGGTGTCGTACCCCGCGCGCGCGAGCGCATGCGCGAACGTCGGCCTGTCCGACGCAAGGTGGTCGCTGTTGGTGAACACTCCCGTCTGATGCGGCAGCATTCCGGTGAGAAGCGACATCCGGGAGGGCACGCACAGCGGCGCGCTGCAATAAGTGGAATGGAAACGCACGCCGTCCTGCGCCATCCGGTCAAGATGGGGCGTATGGACTAGCGGGCTGCCGGCGCACTGCATCCAATCACCGCGATGCTGGTCAGAGAGGATCAGAATGATATTCGGTTGGGCCACATTTCCACTCCCTCACGCAAGGTGAATGAGAACACGTCATAGGATCACGCCTTATCCGACATCACGAAACGCTTTTAGAGCGTGTTCAAAAAGAGGGCAGGCTCTTTTATAGTACCGGAACACGAAGTCTGTGTACACGTCCCCCTCGGGGCGGCGGACCTTGCCACACGTCCCCTTGGGGACATGGGATAAACCAAATTTCGGCAGGCTGGCAACAATAGATATAGCGTTTGGCTAAAGCCAAAAACGCTATATCTGGGATCAGATCGCCCGCACAGGAGACTTTATCCCTCGTCCCCTTGCTCCCCATTTGTGGTATGCTGAGAAAGACATGCCGCCATGCCCAGCTTCGACTTATGAGCTTCGGCGTGGACGTGGGGGGACGCGTATGAAAATCACGCTGTCACGCCAGGACATCCAGGCGCTCTGCGACAGGACATCCATACAGCGCGGCGAGACCTATTTCCGCTCTGGACGCGTGACGCACCTCGCCTACGACGACGCCGAGCGGCGCTACGTGGCCCGTGTGCGCGGAAGCAGGCCCTACACCGTTCACGTCACCCCTGGAGAAGCGGGCGGGGTGGCTACGGTGCGCTGCGACTGCCCGGCCTTCGGCGCGCATCACGACTCCTGCAAACACATTGCCGCCGTGCTGCTGCAACTTCAGCAGGGCGAAAACTTCGGACAGGCACAGACGCCCGGACTGTTGTCGCCCGTCGCGGCGAGTTCCACCGTTTCTCCGCTCGAAGCCGCGATCACGCGACAGAAGATGGATCTTGGCAAGCGGGTGCTGTCGCTGTTTGATGGAATGGAACAGACGGCTTCTCACCAGGGAGCGCAGCCGCTCGCCGTCGAATTCATCGTCAGCGGCTCCTTTCCCCTTCCCGGCCGGGAGAACCTGCTGACCGTGGAGATGAAACTGGGACCCAGGCGAGTCTATGTGGTCCCGAAAATCCGCGAGTTGCTGGCGGGGATCCATAAAGAACAACCGTACACACTGTCAAAAAGTTTTACATACGATCCATCGGAACATTTCTTTCGCGATCATGACCGCGCGGTCATCCAGTCCCTCTGGGAGATCTGCGATCTTGAGCGGATGTACCGCTCCCTGATCAGCCCGTATGGCTCAGGATACTTTCCCAACCTCGACCGTGTCCTGATCATTCCGCCGAATATCTGGCCAAACTTGCTGCCGCAACTCCAGGCGGCCACGACCCGTCTTCAGTCAGACGGGCGCACCTACGACCGCATCGAGATGGTGGACGGGCCGATCCCGCTCTCGTTTCGCCTGGATCGGAACGATGAAGCCGCGCATACGCTTGAGGCGCACGGTCTGGAGAATCTCTCCGTCCACGCGGCTTACGGCTGCGCCATCGCGCAGGGCAGACTGTACCGCGCGCCCGCGAACCAGTTGCGCCGCCTGTCCGAACTGCAGTCGATCTTCACGCAGAATCGCGGCAACCGCCTGACGGTCTTCCCGCCGCAACTGGTACCTTTCATGGAACGGGTCATTCCGTCTCTGCGCCCGCTCGGCGCCGTGGAGGTGGCGCAGGATGTGCAGGACGGCTTTGTCCAGCCGCCCCTGCAGGCAAAGCTCTACCTCGACCGCGGCGAAAACGGCCTTGTGGCCCGGCTGTCCTACGACTACGACGGCATTTCCGTCGATCCCATGCGATATGACGCCACCTACCGGGACAGCGCCGGACGCCCGCTCATCCGCGACACCGACAGCGAAAACCGCATCATGGCGATCCTTGAGCGCTCTCCGCTGATCTACAACGGCAGCGACCTTGCCCTGGCCGACGACGAGTCCGTCTATCGCTTCGCCCACCAAAG
>JAKACR010000132.1 GCA_021821225.1 Bacillota bacterium
TGAAACCGGGCATGCGCGAGCGTTTTGAGGAACTGCGCCGGATGGGTATCCGGACGGTCATGTGCACGGGGGACAACCCGCTCACGGCGGCCACCATCGCGCAGGAAGCGGGTGTGGACGATTTTATCGCCGAGGCCAAGCCGGAGGACAAAATGCGTTTGATCAAGAATGAACAGGCGGAAGGCAAGCTTGTCGCGATGTCCGGCGACGGTACGAACGACGCCCCCGCCCTGGCGCAGGCGGATGTTGGACTGGCCATGAACACGGGAACAAATGCCGCCAAGGAAGCGGGCAACATGGTCGATCTCGATTCAGACCCGACCAAGTTGATAGAGGTCGTCTCGATCGGTAAGCAGCTTCTCATCACGCGCGGCGCCATCACGACGTTTTCGATCGCGAACGATGTCGCGAAGTATTTTGCGATCATTCCCGCCATGTTCATGGGGGTTCAGCCGCAATTGAAAGTGCTGAACATCATGTTTCTGACCAGTCCGAAAAGCGCGATTTTGTCCGCCCTGATCTTTAACGCGATCGTCATTCCCCTGCTCATCCCGCTCGCCATGCGGGGAGTCCGGTACAGGCCGATAGGCGCGACCTCCATGCTCGTGCGAAACATCGTCATCTATGGCCTGGGCGGCGTGATCGCGCCGTTTATCGGCATCAAGGCGATCGACCTGATGATCACGGCCCTGGGATTGGCGCATATCTGATTCGGAGGGATGCAACGTGATGCGCAGTGTGATGATCTCCATCCGCACAACCCTCGTGTTCATGGTCCTGTGCGGGTTGCTGTACCCGCTGTTCATGGTGGCCGTCGGCCGGATCGCTTTCCCGTTTCAGGCGCAGGGCGAGATGCTGCGCGGATCGTCCGGCCGGATTGTCGGGTCGCAACTGATCGCGCAGGCGGTCACGGCGCCCGGGCTCTTTCACCCACGTCCGTCGGCGGTCGATTACAACGGCGACGGATCGGGCGGATCCAATCTCGGCCCCACCAACCCGGCGCTGATTGCCGAAATCCGAAAGAATCTGGCGAAGGTGCTGAAAGACAACCCTGGGCTCACCGCTTCGCGCGTAACGCCCGGCATGGTGGAATCGTCCGCGTCGGGGCTTGATCCGACCATCTCGGTGAAAGACGCGATGTTGCAGATTCCGCGCATCGCGGCGGCGACGGGGCTGTCGCGGGCACAGTTGCAAAATGTCGTGCTGGAAAATGAGCGCGGCCGGTTCCTCGGCATCTTCGGCGAACCGAGGATCAACGTGCTCGACGTGGATCTGTTTCTCCTGCAGATTCAGCGCCGTCCCATTCGCTGACGCGCTTTTGTTGACGTGCTTTCGCAGCGCGGGACTGCCGCGCGAACAGTTCCTTGGCGCAAGGGGCGCGCCATGAGTCAGCGGACCATTTCGGCGTGCAGCCGATCGTACATCGCGGCTTCCGACAAGGCGATGCGGCGGCCTGTTTCATACATGATGGCTAGCTCTTCACGGCTGCCGTACGCGGACAGGATGTCGCGGCACAGTTGATAGTGGCGCGGTTCATGCAACGTCGCGTGCACATCCCAGAAGCGCGTGTCGATCCTGTGTTCCCGGTTGTACGCCGGGTGTTTCATTCCCTCGCCGACGGCCCCCATCACGTCTCCCGCAAACCACTCCGATCCGAGCCCGACCGCCGCCATCGCCGTAAGCGGAGACGCGGTGCGGAAAAATTCGATGAAAAAGTTGACGGCCTGCGCGATGGCCGGCGACATGGCCATATTCGGAAAACCGTCTTTGTCAAGCGGGATCTCCGGATCGACGGACAGCAGGAATGTCCTGTAGAGCGCCTCGTGCGAGCTGTCCGCGTTCCCGCGGCCGGCTTCGTCCCACAGGTTGTCCGCCAGAGGGACCCACCAGTTGGCGATCGGCTCCATGGCGCTGATGGCGGCTCCGAGAACGCGCGGAAAGTGCCTGCTGTAATAGCTGTACTGGATCGCAAAATAACGGATCTGTGTCATGGAATATGCGCCAGCGCGCAGGGTGCGGAGGAATCTCCCCGTAAAAAAGTGTTCCTGCACCACCTGGTCCATCGCGCGCTCAACCGCTTCGAGCGTATCCAGAACTGCTGTCCCTTGCACGGTTCATTCTCCCCTCTCTCATGAAAAGGGTATCATGGCCTGCGTTTCACCACAAGAGGGCGGGATGCGGTAGACTACGGATGACAGGGAGGCCCGCGGGGGTGTGGTAGAATGAAAACAAATGCCAGTCTCATGATCGTGGGCACGTCGTCCCATGTGGGAAAGAGTGTGCTGTGCGCGGGACTCTGCCGGATCATGAAGCAAGACGGCCACGCGGTGGCGCCCTTCAAGGCGCAGAACATGTCGCTCAATTCGGCCGTGACGCCGTCCGGGCGCGAGATCGGGCGGGCGCAGGCGGTCCAGGCGGAAGCTGCGGGGATTCTGCCTTGCGAGCACATGAATCCGGTGTTGCTCAAGCCGACCGGTCCGGCGCGCGCGCAGGTGGTCGTGCAGGGACGCGTTCAGGCGACCGTGTCCGCCCGGGAGTATTTCACCGCCGGACGGGACGAGCTGTGGGAGGCGGTGTGCGAGTCGTATGCCTACCTGCGCGAGCGCCATGACGTGATCGTCATCGAAGGCGCGGGCAGTCCGGTCGAGATGAACCTGAAGGCGCGCGACATCGTCAATATGCGCGTGGCCGAGATGGCGGACGCGGCGGTGGTGCTCGTCGCCGACATCGACCGCGGCGGCGTGTTCGCTTCGGTTGTCGGAACGCTCGCCCTGCTGACGCCCGCTGAGCGCGCGCGCGTGCGCGGTGTCATCGTCAACAACTTTCGCGGCGATATCACGCTGTTTGCGGACGGTGTCGACCTGCTGGAAAGCTATGCCGGGATTCCGGTGCTCGGCGTGATTCCGCACATCCCCGACCTGCGCATCGACGAGGAAGATTCTCTGGGGTTGTCCAATCCGCGCTACAGCGCGGGCAAATCCCCTCGCGACGCAAAGAAGCGGCTGCGGATCGCGGTCGTCCGGTTGCCCTACATGGCCAATTTCACGGATGTCGATCCGTTGTTCCTGGAGCCGGACACAAGCGTCTCGTTTGCAAACCGTCCGGAGGACCTCGCTGCGGCGGACGCGATCGTGCTTCCGGGCACGAAGAATACCGTGGAGGACCTGTCGTGGCTGCACGAAAACGGGTTTATGCCGGCGTTGCGGCAGGCGGCTGCGTGCGGCGCGCACATTCTTGGCATCTGCGGCGGCTTCCAGATGCTCGGACGGCGGGTGGACGATCCCGACCGCGTCGAATCGGCGCAAGGCGGCGCGGACGGGATGGGATTTTTGCCGCATTGCACGACGCTGCTGGCGAGGAAGACGACGCGGCTCGTCACTGCTGAATTGCGCGATCCCTACGCGGGAATCGGTGTGCGCGGATACGAGATTCACATGGGGATGACCACATGGCCGGCCGACCGGCCGTTTTGTGTCATCCGGGAGGACGGCGCGGGCACGGGACGTCTGGATGGCGGTGTCAGCGCTGACGGCCGCATCGCGGGCACCTACCTGCACGGGATCTTGCACAACCCGACGTTTCGCGCCGCCTGGCTGAACCGTGTGCGCGTCTGCCGCGGCTGGCCTGCACGCGAACCGGAGACGGGGGTGGACAGCCTGCGCGAGCGGGAATACGACCGCTTCGCCGGCATCCTGCGCAACCATCTCGACGTGAAGCGGATCTATGGCTGGCTGAATCTTCCCCAGTCTTCGGAGATATGTGATAAAATCCTCTGAGCAGGCATTGCTACTACATGTAGCGTTTGATGCGTCATAAAAACACTATATGCGCTGCTGGACGCCTGCGTGAGAGAGAGGGGCGGGACATGAAAATTTACACGCGCGGTGGAGACAAGGGCACGACCGGATTGATCGGCGGATCGCGCCGCATGAAGCACGATGCGCGGATCGAAGCCTACGGTTCGGTGGACGAAGCCGGCGCGTTCGTCGGCTTTGCGATGAGTCAATTGCAGTCGGCGCGCGATGTCGATATCCTCAATGTGTTGGCACGGGTGCAGCAGACGCTCTGGGACGTGGGCGCGGATCTCGCGGCCCCGGAGAGCGCGGAATACATCTTTCGCACACCGGATGGCGCGGCGGGCGAGCTGGAACCGCTGATTGACCAGTATAAGGAAGAAGCGGAACGGATCGAGCGGTTCATCGTGCGCGGCGGCAGCACGGGGGCGGCCGCCCTGCATGTGGCCTGCACCGTGGTGCGTAGGGCGGAGCGGCGTGTCGTGGAACTCATGCAGAACGAAACGGTGCATTCCCCTGTGTTGAAATACCTCAACCGGCTGTCGGATCTGCTGTTCGTGCTTGCGCGTGCCGCCAACACCCGCGATGGGCAGACCGACGTGGAGTACCAGAACAGTCCGCGGGTATTCCGCTCTCCGCATTAGGCCATGAGTCTCCTGTTCGTGGTGGGTGGTGCGCGCAGCGGCAAGAGTTCATTCGCGCAGCGGTTGGCGGACAGGCAGGCGAAGGATCGGGGCTTGCCTGTCGTGTACCTGGCCACCGCGCAGGCGTCGGACGCGGAGATGGCGCAGCGCATCGCACGGCACCGGGCGGAGCGTCCGTTAGGCTGGGAGACCGCCGAGGTGGCGCTTGAAGCGGCGGCGTGGCTGCGCCATCGCGAAACGCCGTCCGTTGTCCTGCTCGACTGCCTGTCGCTGCTGTTGAACAACTGGCTGTTTCTCGGCCGCTTTGACGAGACGCGCTGTCTTGTGGAAATGGATGAGCTGGGCGGCGCGCTCATGGACTGGCCGGGTCCATGCACCGTCGTCAGCAATGAGGTGGGGCAGGGTATCGTTCCGGGCGATCCGCTGTCGCGTCTGTACCGCGACCTGCTTGGCGTATTCAACCAGCGCATGGCGGCGAAGGCGGACGCGGTGTACCATGTCGTCGCGGGGATTGCGGTGGACTTGCGCCGGCTGGAGACTTTGCTGTGAGTGGCTGGTGGCTTGCGGCGGCGGCCCTGGTCGTGGATGGCCTGGTGGGGGATCCGGCATGGCTGCCGCACCCGGTGATTCTGTTCGGCAAATGGATCGCCTGGTGCGACGCGCACTTCAATCATCCGCGGGAGCAGAGTCCATCCGCACAGCGCGTGCGGGGCTGGTTCCTCGCCGCTGTCACGGTCTGCGCCGCCTACGGCCTGACTGAACTGCTCTTGCTGGCCGTCGCCCGCGTTTCGCCGGTTGTCGCAGTCGCGTTGAACATCTGGCTGTCTTCGACGGCGATCGCGTGGCGAGGGCTGGTCGCCGCCGGACGGCGCACAGCGCAAGCGCTGGAAATGGGGGGCGTCGCCGCGGGGCGCCAGTCCGTGGCGCACATCGTGGGACGGGATACGGGGCGTCTGTCCGAGCGAGAAGTCGTGCGTGCGGCCGTGGAGACGCTGGCTGAAAACACGGTCGATGCGATCGTCGCGCCCGTCTTTTTTGCCGTTCTGGGGGGAGCCCCCCTGGCGTTGGCCTATCGGGCGGCCAATACGCTGGATTCCATGGTCGGGTATAAAAATGACCGCTACCTGGATTTTGGCCGTGCCTCCGCCCGTCTCGACGATCTGCTGAACTACCTGCCCGCGCGCATGACCGCTCCGTTGCTGTGGCTTGCGATCATCCTGACGAGCGGCGATGGAAGGCGTGCATGGCGGACGATGCGGCGCGATGCGGCGGCGCACCCGAGCCCGAACGGCGGCATTCCGGAGTCGCTGGTGGCGGGAGCGCTTAGCGTGCAGCTTGGCGGCTGGAATTCTTACGGGGGCGTCCCCGCCTTTCGCGCGACTTTGGGCGACAGCGTACGGCCGCTGGAACCGACGGACATCCTGCGCACGGCGCGCATGGTCGACATCGTAGCGGGCATCCTTTGTCTGAGCCTTGCGGCGGGGGGATGGTTGGCGTGGCGCTGGTGAAATGGCTGGTTCTGGCCGTGCAGTTCTGCACCATTTTCCCCGCGCCGTCCCCGCGCGGTGTCACGAATGACGACCTGCGGCGCAGCGTGTCGTTTTATCCCTTTGTCGGTGCGCTGCTCGGCGTATTGCTCTTCATTATCCTGCGCATATCGCGCAGTGTTCTGCCGCCCGCACCCGCGGCAGGCCTTGCGCTCGCGCTATACACCCTTTTTACCGGCGCGCTGCACAGCGATGGCCTGATGGACGTGATGGACGCGATCGGCAGCAGGAAGCCGCGCGAACAGGCGCTGGAGATCATGCGCGACAGCCGCGTCGGGGCTGTCGGATCGATCGCGGGAGCGCTGCTTTTGATCGGCAAGTACAGCGCGCTTTCGGCTCTTCCGGCGCGGCTTGCCTATCCTTTTGTGCTTGTACCTGCCGCTTCCCGGCTTGGCATGGTGTTCGCCATGAACCTCGCGCCGTACGCGCGCGCGGACGCTGGGCTTGGCCGCGTGTTCGCGCTGCGCGTTCCTCGCGCGGCCGTGTGGTCCGCGGCCTGCTTCACGGCAGGATTGGGAATGCTTGTCGCGCCGCTTGCCATTGCTCTGGCCCTTCCGGTCGTCGCGTTTTTGGCGGCGTGGGGTGCGGCATTCTTTGCGCGGCGCCGGTTCGGCGGCATGACGGGCGATTTGTACGGTGCTCTGAATGAAGTGCTGGAATGGGCCGGTTGGCTTTTGTGCCTGGCCTTGCTGCACAGCATGAGAGGTGGAGGTGCGTGATGACTGCGGAACACGGCGGACGCGTTTACGAATTTGCGCGCGCTTTTGGGCGCGATGTGGATGATGTGAGAGACTTCAGCGCCGGCATCAACCCGTTCGGGCCGCCGCCGTTCGTTCTGCGCGCGATCGCGGAGGCGCTGCCGCGAATCCGCCATTATCCGGACGAATCGCATGCCGCGGTCAAACAGGCGCTGTCCGAGCGCCTGGCGGTGCCCCGCCAAAGGCTGGTCTGCGGCAATGGAGCCACTGAGGCGATGGAATTGACGGTTCGGGCGCTGGCTCCGCGCCGCGTATTCCTTTTTGAGCCGGCGTTCTCGGAATACGCGGCGATCGCCCGTCGCTGCGGCGCGGCGGTGCGCCAGCTCGATCTCCGGGTGGACGCGCGCGCGACCGCTGCAGATCTGCCCGTTCCGAACGACGCCAAGGAAGGGGACTTGGTGATCGTCAACAACCCGCACAATCCGACCGGGGTCCGATGGACGGCCGAACAGTGGGAGAGCGCGGCCATGAAGTGGGAACGGCGGGGCGCGTTCACGCTGTTTGACGAATCGTTTATCGATTTTCTCGAAGATGCGGCGGAATGCACGGCGCTGCAAGGAGGCGAACCGTCTTCCCGGCGCATCGTCGTCCGCTCCCTGACGAAGATGTATGCGATTCCCGGACTTCGTTTCGGCTATGCGGTCGTTCCGGTTGCTGTGGCGCAAAGAGTGGAAGACAACCGGGATCCCTGGAGTGTCAACGTGCTCGCCCAGGCGGCGGCTGTCGCCGCGCTGCAAGAAGGCTTCGGTTTCGAGCGCGGCACGCGCGAACGGATGCGGGAAGAGCGGGCGTACATCCAGGGGGCCTGGGGAATGCACCGCGACGTTGTTCTTTACGCGCCGACGGCAAATTTTTTCCTTATTCGCCTGTCTCCTTCGTGCGCGGAACGCGTGCTGCAGGGGGCGGCGGCGCAGGGCGCGCTGTTGCGC
>JAKACR010000133.1 GCA_021821225.1 Bacillota bacterium
ACGCCGGATCCGACGGCGCCATTGCTCCGGCGCTGTCAGCCGCCGCGAACGCCGGAGGCGGAGGCGCAAATCCGCGAGATCCACTGCACAGCGCCGCGGAAAGCAGCGCCGCGGGGAGTGCCTGGAGCCGTTGGCAACTGCGCTATCGGGCGATCCTGACGTGGTGCCTGAACCACAAGGCCATCGTCATCCTCGTGACGTCGATTGCGCTCATCGCCTCGGGCGCATCCCTGCGCCTCGTCGGCAGCACATTCATTCCTCAATCACAGAACAAATTTGCCATGGTCAACGTGACCATGCCCGCAGGATCGTCGCTGTCCGCCACAAACGCCAAAACACGGCAGGCGGAACACGCCATCGGCTCTCTGGGGTCCGCCGTCCTCAATGTCAACACCCAAGTGGGAAGTGATTCAGGTCAGGTCGTATCCGGCGGGACCGTGCTGGGATCCAATCAGGCGTCCATTTTTCTGTCCTTCACCGCCCCCACCAACATGAGTACGACACTGCCGTTGCTGCGCAATAAAATGCACGCCATCGCGGGAACGGCCTCGATCCACGTGCTGGAGGTCACGGTGGAAGCCGTGGGAAACACCTTGGATCTCGTGGTGACGGGTCCTGATTACCGAACGATCCAGTCCGCCGCGCGGACGGTCACACACGCCGTTTCCTCTTTGCCCGGCCTGGTGGATGTGCAGAACAACCTCGCGCGCACCCAGCCGGAGATCACCGTCACACCCAATGCGGCCAAGGCGGCCGCCCACGGATTGACCGCCTACCAGATTGCGTCCGATGTGCGAAGCTACCTGTCCACCACAAACATTGGAACGGTATCGCTCAACGGACAGACGTACAACTTCACGGCGACCGCAAAGCCGACAATCGCAACGGACTCATTGCACGGCATCGGTCAGTTGCCGGTCGCGACAGCCAACGGCGCCACTGTCCCGCTGTCTGCCGTCGCCAACGTGAGCATCGCGCAGACGCCGATCTCGGTCCTGCACAGAAACGGCCACCGCTACGCGGAGATCACGGGAGATTTTAGCCAGAAGAACACCGGGCGCGTCACGGCGGCGGCGCTCAAACGGATCGCGGGACTCCATCTGCCGGCGGGTGTGCATGTGTCCCTGGCGGGCCAGAGCCAGCAAACGGCGAAAGACTTCAGTTCCCTGATTCAGGCGATCCTCGTGGCGACTGGCATGGTGTATATTGTGATGCTCATCGCTTTCGGCGAATGGACGGCGCCGTTTTCCATCCTGTTCGCCATGCCCGTGGCTTTGATCGGCGCGTTTTTTGGCACGGTCATCGCCCGGCAGCCTGTCAGCGTGTCCTCGCTGGTCGGCATTCTGATGCTGATGGGAATTGTCGTGACCAACGCGATTGTCCTGGTGGATCGAGTGGAAAAACAGCGACAGCGGGGATTGTCTGTGCGCGATGCGCTGCTTGAAGCGGGGACCACGCGCCTGCGACCGATTCTCATGACGGCGATTGCGACGGTCTGCGCCCTGTCGCCTCTGGCGTTCGGCGCTTCGGAAGGTGCCTTGATCTCGCAGGGGCTTGCCGTGGTCGTTATCGGGGGGTTGGTGACATCGACCATTCTCACACTTGCCATCGTGCCTGTCGTATACGAATTGCTCCACCGACGCAAGGCATCCGCAGCCGTTTGACAAAATAAAGCCCGCATTCGTCCTTGTCAGACGCATGCGGGTGATCGAAAGTGCCGTCGACTGTATTGTTGGTCGTCCATGTTCATGGCCGACTACCGCGTCCAACGTTCGTACTGTTCGCGTTCCAACTGGTCCCGATCTTTCCAGAAGAACACCAGTGGAAAGCCGTTGCTCCAAACGATGGCCGGCGCGTCGATCTCTACGCCGCGGCGTACATCCTCACGGCTCCACGTGCCGAAAAAATGATTCGCTTGATGATGCTTTCTTCCGAATGCCATTGCTCATTCCTCCCCTTTCTTTATTTCCTACGATCTCATCGTAATCCCCCCAAAAACTGAAAACAAACTTGATGTAAAGGCATGAAAACGAAAATCATCCAGACTGAAAACGTGAAACACCTCCGTTTTTCTCACTCAATCACATGTTTCCGTTGATTTTCATCCTGTCGATGGCGACGCGCCAGCGCCATGGGGTCTACTTTGAAAATACTTGGCCTATGTCGCTTGGTCTTGACACGCCGCGACTCCGCGCATACAATCCAAACAAGCGTTAATTTTTATATCCGATATGTTTAGTTTGTTTTGTGGGGAGGATTATGATGGCTCACGCAATTCCCTGGCTGATTATTGCGGCGCTCCTGCTCTACACAGGCGCTCTCATGGCGCTCTCCGCACGGGCAAAACGGCGGCTCGCAGACGCGGGCGGAGAGAATTTTCTCCATGGCGGCCGCACATTCGGCTTCCGTCACGTCTTTATCCTCGTCACTGTTCTGTGGGCGTCGTCGATCTTTATCGTCGAATTGGAGACAGGATTTCTGTCTGGCATATCGGCCGTGTGGTTCGGCGTATCCGTGATCGTCATGTCGGTCCTCGTCGCCGCCTTCCTGCTCAAACCGTTCCAGCGCATCGGTTATCTCACGAATTCGCGCATGATCGGCGAACGCTACGGACGCGCGGCGCAGCGGTTCTCCGCGACGGTCATCGCGCTCACCTTTCCGATCTTCGCCATGTCAAACGTGCTGGCGGCCGCAGAGTTCATCCACGCGCTGGTAGGCTGGAGCCTGCCGGTCACATTGACACTGACCACGGCCATCATGCTTGTTTACGTCGGTCAGAGCGGCATGTGGTCCCTCGCATATACGCAGACGCTGAACCTGATCACGCTCACGGCCGGCATTGCCGTCGCCGCGTGGTTTCTGCTGCGTGCCCCGGCGACAGTCCTGCACCCGGTTCACATCGCGGGATTCCATTCCTGGACGGGCGTCGGAACCGGCACACTCGCGGTGTGGATGCTCATGAACATACTGAACAGCCTGAGTGCACAGGCGGAACTCCAGGCCATCGCGGCCGTGAAAAATCCGCGGCGGGGACAGGCGGCGGTCTACGTGTCGGCACTCGTCTTGATCGCCTTCACCATCATCCCGGTCTGGCTCGGCATGCGCACTCGCGAAATGTTCCCGCTGGCCGCCAAAGGGTTGGCCGCTTTTCCGGCCGCTGTCGCGCACGTCGCACCGCCTTGGGCGCTCCTGGTTGTCGCCCTCGGCGTGTGGGCATCCGCTCTCGCGTGGTGCGCGCCGCTGCTGTTTTCCGGAGCGTCGAGCTTCGGCGCGGACCTGTTCCTGCGCCCTGCGGCATCCGGGCGCAGGGCGGATGTCCGGACGCTCACACGCTACGGACTTATCGTCCAGGGTGTGCTGGTCGTCATCGTATCGCTGCTGCGCCCGGATGAACTGGCCTGGTGGCGCGTGTTCGGCCAGACCATCCGCAGCGGGGCGATCTTCGCGCCGACCGCCGCCTACTTTCTGTGGCCGCTGGCGACCAGACGGGGCGCTATATGGTCGATGACGACCGGGGTGATGTCGAGCTTGATCTGGAATGCGGTAACCGGGTTTTCCGCAACCCGTTTCCTGCTGGCCATCAATCCGATGTGGGTGGGCCTCACGGTCTCCGCGCTCGCGCTGGTCGTTGTCAGCCTGGCCGAACACGGGTTTGCGCGTTCGTTTCGCTTCCCGTCACCCTCCGGCTACGCCAGCTTCGTTTTTGCTGCGACCATCGCCCTGACGGCCGCGCTTACCTGGTGGATCGCCCCGGCGCTGCACGGCGCGCTCATCTGCGTCGGCGTTCTCTTCACACTGGCCGGCGTGGCCCTGTCCAGCACACCGGCAAAAAAAGAGCAGAGTTCCACAGAGACGGGCCAGACTCCCGTGAACCCGACTCCCGGCGCCGTTCAGGCGGGTTGAGGGCACCGCCCGCCGCCTTACACCGCGCGTAGAGCACCACGCGTGACATTGGAGCACAATGTTTACCGTGCAGGCCAGTTGGCGATCTTCACTGGCGCGATCTGCTCCGTCAGTTCGATTCCGAGCACCTGTGCGTAAAACGACAATTCGGCCTCAAGCGCCCGCCGGATGCTGTCCGCCCCGCGAAAGCCGTGGCCTTCCCCCGGAAAAACCACCTGCGCGACAGGAACGCCCTGTTCGCGCAGGGCCCGCGCCATGGTGACCGAGTGTTCAGCCGGCACCACAGGATCGTCCGCACCATGGAGCAAGAGCACAGGCCGGCGGATCTTGTCTGCGTGATGCAGCGGCGAACGTTCGCGAAAACGCGCCATCTCCTGCGGATACGGCCCGATCAGCCACTCAGCGTAATGCGACTCGAACTTGGGGCCCTCTTTCATCATGCCTTCCAGGTCGGCCACCGCATAATGTGCGACCCCGGCGCAAAACACGTCCGAGCAGGCCAGTGCGCGAAGCACCGTGTATCCCCCCGCGCTCTTGCCGCGAATAGCCACCCGCCGCGGATCCACGTCGCCGCGCGCCGCGACCCATTGGGCTGCGCTCACGCAATCCTCGACATCCACCTCCCCCCAGCCGTGGCGCAGGCGCTCGCGATAAGCACGTCCGTATCCTGTGCTGCCGCCGTAGTTGACATCCAGCACGGCAAATCCGCGGGTTGTCCAGAACTGAATGTGCCAATTCAAGGCGGGCGACGCCTGGCCGGTCGGACCGCTATGGCAGAACACGAGCAGCGGCGGAGCTTCATTCGGCGCTTGACCGCAATGCGCATGGACCGGCCGATAAAAAAATGCGTGGCCCTCCCCGTCTTTCACGGGGAACCGGACAGCTTCTGGATGCGACATAAATCTGCTGTCCAGGCGCGCATCCGACGATCGGCGCAGTACTGCGGCCTTGCCGTCGCGTACGACCGTGAGCAGCCGGCCCTCTTCCGGCCCCGCGACAAGAGCGGCCACCACCGCCTGTTCTCCGCCGCCCGCCTTGAGATTGTCCACATCGGTGAATGGGCTGAATTCAGAAACGCGCTCCAGATCCATCCCATCCAGGAGCGCGACACGGCACACGCCGTCCCGCCAAAACGCGCACCACAGCGCGCCCCTGCGGTCAAAGCCGTACAGCGACACGCCAAACACCCACTGCGGCGCGCCAAATTCGGCTGCCATGGGCAGAACCGCGAGCACAGAGCCGTCGGGTTGGACACGATAGAGGTTCCACCATCCGCTGCGATCCGAGACGAAGTGCAGGACGCCGTCTGGCGACCACACAGGTTGTTGCACCGCTTCTGCCGAGCCGCCGGCGATGCACCGCGCATTCTCCAGTTGTCCGTCATCTCCCACGTCTGCCATCCACAACTCCGCTTCATCCCACGGCATGTGCGGATGATTCCACGCCGTGAAGGCCAACCGCTGTCCGTCCGGGCTGAGACGGGGAGCTGAATAGAAGTCGTGCCCCGCAACCAGAGTCCGCGGCGACGACGTAGTGTCAACGGCACCAGCGGCGTCAAGCGAGATTTCCGCCAAAGCAGCGCGCGGCTCGACTCCCGCATCAACGGTTTCCAATACACACAGCAAACGGTTTCGCGCTTTATCTATGACAAAGTCGGCATAGCGCCAGTTCCCGGCTGGTGTGAGCGGTTCCGGTGCGAGTCCCGGCACAATGCGGTAGACTCTCTGATCGCTCGCTTCCGAGAAGTAGACCACGCCTTTGGCAGCCGTGAAGGCCCCGCCGCCGTAATCGTGCGCGCGTGTGCGCGCGCTCCACGGCGCCGGCGTGACATCCTCCAGTCCATTGCCGCGCGTGCGCACAATGACCCTGCGTCCACCTTCAGAGGCGCGACTTTCGACAAAATAGACATCGTCGCCGTCCAGAACAAGGTCGCCAAAAGTAAGGGAAGATTGTGCAAGATCGACCGCACTAAGCGGAGAGGGCCGCGCATCATCCATAGTCACACCGCCTAACATGGGACATGATCCTCTATGAGTCTGTTCAAAAAGAGGGCAGAACTCCCCAGCGCATTGCCGCGTCAGCGCCAGAAATGCTCCCTCACGTACCCGAAAACGTACGCTCAGGGACATGGGATCAAATCCGCACAGCAGACGCCATGATCCCGCCTATCGTGTTTGAGGCTTCAATCAAACACGATAGGCACCAACATGCGACTGCCGAAATTTGGGTGATCCCATGTCCCATGACACTGCGTGGGTCAACCCTGCCCACTTTTTGAACAGGCTCTCTATGATACCGTATTCAGCCGCCTCTTTGCAGTCCGTGTCGTGCAGATGGCGCGCAGCCACATTGCAGCGGGGACGACAAAGGCGGGCCGGGGCAAAATTCCCCCGGCCCGCCGCCGTTTTCCGCTGCGCTTCATAGTTCAATCTGAGGTTTGGTCGTTTCATGCCGCTCCGTCGCCAGAATCGGACTTGGCGCATGCGGCGTGCGATGCGGCGGGGCTGACGGAACAGGATCCTCGCCGTCGGATGTCTCGCCGTGCACGGCGGCGTCGCCTTTCTCAAGCATGGCATCCGGCATGCGCAGGGGGACCACCAGACTGATCAGCTTGAGGATGATGAACGTCATCACACCGTCGTACACCATGATGACCACCAGGGCGATGAGTTGAACAAAAAATTGATGTGGATTCCCATATAACCAACCGGTGATCGACGAGTTGGCTGTTCCTTTCACGCCGATGTATTCCACAATGTTTGGATCCGCGAGAATCCCCGTCAAAAGCCCGCCCACAGCGCCCGCGACGGCGTGGGTGTGCACCACGCCGAGCGTATCGTCGACCTTCTTGAAGATTCCGACGCGGCCGAGCTTGTTCATGGTGAACCAGGGTATGACGGCGGAGAGAATCCCGATCACCACGGCGCCAAAACCGTTCACATAACCGGCGGCGGGCGTGATGGCGACCAGACCGCACACCATGCCGTTGATTGCTCCGACGAGCGATGCCTTGCCGGTCGCGAACATGTCGAAAAACATCCACACGATGAGCGCGATCGCAGCCGCAATGTTGGTGTTCAAAACGGCGGTCGACGCATCCGCATTGGCAAAGTATGGGTCACCGCCATTGAAACCGTTCCAGCCGAGCCAGAGGATTCCCGCGCCAGCCATCGCCATCAGAAGATTGTTGGGGTTAAAATTCTCCCTGTCGGCGAGCAGCCTGGGTCCGACGACCGCCGCTGCCACAAAACCCGATACGCCCGCGGCGACGTGGATGACGTAGCCGCCCGAAAAGTCGACCGCGCCCATCTGCGCCAGCCAGCCGCCACCCCACAGCATGAATGCGTTGACGCTGTAAACCAGGGTGGACCAGATCGGAACGAACAGCATCCACGCCTTGAAATTCATCCTTCCAAGCACGCCGCCAGCCAGAATGACCGGGGTGATCGCCGCAAAGACAAACTGAAAATAAACCATTGACGATTCCGGGAAGCGAATGTTGGGCATCAGCCCATTGAGCAATGGAACCAGCGCCTGGCCCTGTTCAAAGTGCGAATTGAGCACGGGCTGGGGGACGCCGACAATACCCGACAGAATTCCCTTTCCAAGCGGGAGCGGATTGCCAAATCCCATCCGGAAGCCCCACAGCGACCACACGACAAGCACCATGGCGAATGCGTAAAACGCCATCATGGCGGAATTGACCGCCCACTTCTTCTTGACGACCC
>JAKACR010000134.1 GCA_021821225.1 Bacillota bacterium
CCCGTGCTGTAGGAACCAACTTATTTTGCTCAGGGTAGAACTTATTTTGCTGGAGAAGAAATTCATTTTGCGAAGATATCTCCAGCCCTTTCGCCCACCGCACTCACTCCACGGTAACGCTCTTCGCCAAGTTGCGCGGCTTATCGACATCGTTGCCGCGCGCGACCGACGCATAGTACGCGAGCAACTGCAGCGGCACCGTCAGCAAGACCGGTGCGAGAAACGGTATGGTGCGCGGAACGTACAGCACGCGGTCGACCGACTTGCCGATCGCCTCATCGCCCTCCCAGGCAATCGCCAGCACCTGCGCGTCGCGCGCCTTGACCTCCAGGATGTTGCTGACCGTCTTCTCGTACAGGTCATCCTGCGTGACAAGCGCAATGACCGGCACGTCTTTCACGATCAGCGCGAGCGTGCCGTGCTTCAACTCGCCCGCAGGATACGCCTCGGCGTGGATATAGGAGATTTCCTTGTATTTGAGCGCGCCTTCGAGCGCCACCGCGAAATCCAGGCCGCGCCCGAGAAAGAAGGCGTCATCCCACGCGGAGAAGGCGCGCGCGACCCGGTCGATCAACGGAGCGGTCTTTAGCACCTCCGCCAATTTTGCCGGCAACTGCTGCAACTCGCCGATAAGCGCCGCAATCTCCACCTGATAGGCGGTGCCGCGGGCCTGCGCGAGATAGCCCGCCAAAAGGTACAGCGCGATCAACTGCGTGGTGTACGCCTTGGTCGAACAGACGGATATCTCCGGTCCCGCCCAGGTCACGAGCACGTCATCCGCCTCGCGCGCCAGGGAACTGCCGACGACATTCGTGACCGCAAGCACGCGATTGCCGCGTCGCTGTGAATTGCGCACGGCAGCGAGTGTATCGAGCGTCTCGCCCGACTGCGAGATCGCAACGACCAGCGTACGCGCCGACACGATCGGGTCGCGGTACCTGTACTCCGAGGCAATCTCCACATCCACCGGGACCTTCGCCAGCCGCTCGATCGCCACCTTGCCCACCAGTCCGGCATGGTACGACGTGCCGCAGGCCACAATATGGATCCGGTCGATCGCGCGGATGTCGTCCTCCGTCCATTTGAACTCAGGCAGCACAACACGGCCCGCGTCGGTCGACACCCTGCCGCTGATCGTGTCACGGACCGCCTTGGGCTGCTCGTGGATCTCCTTGAGCATATAATGCTCGTACCCGTCCTTTTCGGCCGCCTGCGCATCCCACGTGACGCGCAGCGGCGTAAAGCCAACAGCCGTGCGGGCGAAATTGTAACAGTTCACCGCATTGCGAGTGACGACGGCCACCTCGCCTTCCTGCATCACGCACACGTCGCGCGTGTACTCTAGCAGTGCGGGAATGTCCGACGCGACAAAATTCTCCCCCTCGCCCAGCCCGATCACCAGAGGCGAATGCTTGCGCACCGCGACGATGCGGTCCGGTTCGCGCTCCGTCATGATCGCGAGCGCGTATGCGCCGCGGATCTGTCCGACGATCGCAAACACCGCGTCAAGCAGATCGCCTCGATAGTGATCTTCCAGCAGGTGCGCCACGACCTCCGTGTCCGTCTCGGAGGTGAAATGATGCCCAGACGCCTGCAATTCTTCCCGTAACTGCAGATAGTTTTCGATGATCCCATTGTGCACGACCACAAACTCACGCGCGCACCCCACATGCGGATGGGCGTTCGCCACCGACGGGCGGCCGTGTGTCGCCCAGCGCGTGTGCCCGACACCAAGCGTCCCCTCCATCGGCGCGCCCGCCAGAACATCGACCAGTTTCCCTAGCCGGCCGACTGACTTTGACACTTCAATCGCGCCGTCGCGAAAGACAGCGATCCCCGCCGAGTCGTAACCGCGATACTCCAGTTTCCCCAGGCCGGCCAGCAGGACATCCTGCGCCCGGCGCTCCCCCACGTAACCCACAATTCCACACATGATCCGATACCCCTCCCAGTGGATAGCGCAGACAGCGTCAGAATAACGGCTGATCACCCGCATCGCCGCGCAGGCGGTTTTTAGATGAACGAAAAATCCACAGGGAAACAGGGTGTCGCACAATGACACCCGTTCCATGGAAATTGCACACACCTTACTCCGCGAGGTTTCCCTTTTCTACCAATAACATCCTCCCTGTGAATCGCCAGGCGCAAGGCGACAGGCACGGCGTCCCGCCTTCGCACTGCGCCCGGTTTGTGACATATCCTCGGCGTCGCTTGTCGTGACGGTTTCCCGCCAGTTTTCGCTCCGCCGTTGCGGCGCGGATCCACGCCGGGAGGCACCCGCCGAATGGTTCGCTAACCTCCGCCGCGTCGACTGTCAGACCCGCGTTGGCCGATCAGTCCTGGCGCTTTTATCCTGCACATACAGATTCGTCATTCTTCGTCACTGCCGCAATACGTTCGCAGCCTCACCTCCTCTCTCCCAGTTCCGCCCGCACAACCGCGGCGACCGCCTCTGCATACTCGCGGACCACCTCTTCGGCCGGACCTTCGACCATCACCCGGACGATCGGCTCCGTTCCTGATTCCCGCACAAGAATCCGCCCATCGTCGCCAAGGCGCGCCTCCACATCGGCAATGGCATTCACCACGGCCGGATTGGCGCGCCACGCATTCTTGTCGCGCACGCGGATATTGATCAACATCTGGGGATAGGAGCGCATGACACTCGCCAGCCGGCTGAGCGGCACTCCCTTGTCGACCATGACGTCAAGCAGTTGCAGCGCGGTCAGCAGGCCGTCCCCCGTCGTGTTGTGCTGCAAGAAAATGATATGTCCCGACTGCTCTCCGCCAAGCACATAACCGCCTTCGCGCATGGCCTCCATGACGTACCGGTCGCCCACACTCGTGCGCACCAGTTCAAGTCCGGCGGCCCGCGCCGCCTTGACGAAACCATAGTTGCTCATCACGGTTGTGACCACCGTGTGTCCGCGCAACAGCCCGCGATCGCGCAGATCCTGCCCACAGATGAGCATCACCCGGTCGCCGTCCACCAGCCCCCCCGCTTCATCCACCGCGATCAGCCGGTCGGCGTCGCCGTCAAACGACAGTCCGGCATGCGCGCCGACCTCCCGCGTCAGGCGAATAATCTCCTCCGGTTGCGTCGAACCGCAACCGACATTGATATTCACGCCGTCCGGCTCGCCGTGAAACAGCAACACCTCCGCGCCGAGCGCCTCCAGCACCTCTCGCGCAAGGCGATGCGCCGCTCCGTTGGCCGCATCGACCGCCACCCGCAGGCCGACGAACGAATGGCGCACCGACCCGCGCAAAAATTCCGCATAGGAATCCCGCAAATCAAACCGCTCCTGTACGCGGCCCACTCCCGAACCGATCGGCCTGTCATCGCGCGCTTCATCCTGCAAACGCCGTTCGATCTCATCCTCCTGCGCATCGAGCAGCTTGAATCCATCCGGCCCGAAGAATTTGATCCCGTTATCCTCCATCGGGTTGTGCGACGCGGAGATCATCACACCCGCCGCGGCGCCGACCAGACTGGTCACATACGCCACGCCCGGCGTCGGGATCACGCCAAGACGCCATACGTCCATCCCGGCGCTCAGGATCCCGGCCGTCAAAGCGGCCTCCAGCATATCTCCAGATTGGCGCGTATCCATTCCGACGACAACAAACGGCCTTGCAGTCTCCAGTTCCTCATGCGCGCTCCGCCGCTCCCCCAGGACCTCCGTCGCGGCAAACCCCAGACGAAAAGCAAGTTCGGGCGTCAATTCACGATTGGCCACCCCGCGAACGCCATCCGTCCCAAACAGTCGTGTCACTGCAATTCCCCTTTATTCCCCATTTGATTGATCCTATTTTTTCATCACCGCTACGGCCGACACGCTCACCGTCGTCGGCGTCACCTGCACCGACTGCATAAAATTCGGCAGCGAAACACTGACAGGCAAACGCGCCACTGCGCCCGATTTTACGCCGCTCACATTCACATACGCCTGGACATACTGCGACTGTAGGTCCCCCATCTCGGATACGGGCCCGAGAATCTGGATACTCACCGTGTCCGGCCCGACCACCTCGTACTTCCATCCCTTCTGGCGACCGGTCAATTGCACCGGCATCTGATTCATCAGTTCGGTCACGCCCTTTTCCACATTCACGGTCACGGTGGCTACCGGTGTGTTGAGACGCGCGCCGGCAAACGGTGCGGGTACTGTCAGCAACATGGTATGACTGGCATTCCAGTTTGACACGTTCACCGGCGGAAGCGCAATGGCAGGAACGATCGCCGCCTGCTTGCTGAGCCCGCCCGCGAGCACGTACGAAGGGCTGACCTGGATGCTCCCGACCACGTATCCCTGCGCCGGCGTCCCGCTGGTCGAAATGACGAGCGGAATCCTGCGCATACGCTGAATCACCGGCACCGTGACAGTGGCAACGGCCGGTTTGCAGACCACGCCGGAGACTGTCCCGCCGGAGCGGTCCACGGGCAACAACGGCAGCGTGCGCACCACGGTGTTCTGCGCACCGTTCACGTCCATCCGCGCCACGACGCCCGTCACGCGCTTGACCAGGGGTTCCGGCCCCGTCACCGCGACGCGGGAGACATCGGCGGCCGGTTTGCCGAACCTGTCCCCCAGAGTCGCCGTTCCGCTCAGTCTGACTTCCGGCGTCATATAGGAGGTCACTTTTTCCGCCAGAGCCACCACGGCAACCGACGGCTTGACCGTATACTGGACCGCGCTGGTCGGCGGATTCTCGACGGCAGTATGAATCTCGTGAATGCCGGGGCCCATGTGCATCGCATTGGCCACAACCCGCAGGCCGCCGGATTGCGCCTGCACCATGGCGACGTCGAGCACACTGCCGGCCAGGCCCACATCCACGCGGCTCGGTTTGACCGTCATGGGGACAATATTCGGCGAGGTCAGCACCACCATGGGAACGTTGGCGAGGACAGCGCTCGTCGTCGTGAGCCCCCCTCCGGCCACCGACGTTGAGGCCGTATTGGAGTTGACCCCAATCCAAAGCGCAAACGCAAGCGCGACTGAAATCAGGCGCACAAATGCATTGCTCTCCAGCCAACTGGAGCGGCGCCTCATGTCACACCAGCCTTCCTGCCAAATAGGCGAAATCCATTGCCGCGCGCCGGGCTCAAAGCCAGCGTCAGGCGCTCCGCGAGCGCCTTTTCGTCCAAGTCGCGCGTCAGCGTGCCCGCTTCCGCGACGGAGATCTTGCCGGTTTCCTCCGAGACGACCACGGCCACCGCATCAGACTGCTCCGTCACACCGACCGCCGCTCGGTGCCGCGTCCCAAGCTCCTTGCCGAGCAGCGGGCTGTCCGACAGCGGAAGATAACAAGAAGCCGCAACCACCCGGTCTGCGCGCACAATCATCGCACCGTCGTGCAACGGCGTGTTCGGTATAAATCCGTTGATCAGCAGTTGGGACGTCAATAAACCGCCGATCGGGATCCCCGTTTCGACGTATTCGTTCAATCCGGTGTCACGCTCCAGGACCACCAGCGCGCCGATGCGGTTCTTTGAGAAGACTTGCGCGGCGGCCACCAGTTCACGCGTCACCTTTTCCGGATCACCAGTCCCCTGCCAATGAAGATTGACAGAAATCAGGTTGCTTCTCCCCAATTGCTCCAGTGCGCGTCGCAACTCTGGCTGAAAAACGATCGGAATCGCCAGCAGGCCGACCGTCAACACCTCGTTGAGCAGCCAACTGAGCGCTTGCAGATGAAAGACGCGGCTCAGACCCGCGACGACCAACAAAACGAGAATGCCCTTCAGAAGCTGGACAGCGCGCGTACCGCGAATCAACAGAATGCCCCGATAAAAAACATACGAGACAATCGCGATATCAATCACGTCGAATATCGTGAATTTATGCACCAAAGCGAGAATTTGACCCATGTGCGCCACCTGATACCCGATCGTATACGACCTTGCCGCCTCCGGTCATCACAACACCATCCGGCCGAGCGGGCGCTTTTGTGAAGCCTGTGAAACGGCGCGCATGATGTGTTCCTTCAAATCCGGCGGAGCGGCGTAGCGCTTCAGCCCCTTGAGCGCGCGTTCCACTTCCTCCAGATCCAGCAGATGCCGCTCGCAATGAACGCATCCCCGCGCATGCTCGCGCGCGCGTTGCACATGATGGTGCTCATCCCCGTCGAGATGAAAATGGATGCTTGTCCGCGCCTCGTCGCACGTCATCGCACAGCCTCCTGTCGACGTCACGATACCGGAACCCGGCACAACAGTTGTTTCATTCCCTCGCGCCCCCGGTGAATGCGCGTTTTCACGGTCGTGATCGGGATGTGCAGAATATCGCTGATTTCTTGCAAGGACAATTCCTGAATGTAGCGTAGTACCAGTACCGTCCGGTAGAGCGGCGGCAGATCGGCCAAAGCACGCTGGACCTCGTTGCACGTCTCCGATCGCATCATCGCCTGTTCGGGCGTCGGATCGCCCGCCGCGAGACGATCGCGCAAAAATAATGCAACGCCGCCGTCACATCCCTCCGCTTCGCAGTCCAGCGAACTCTCCGGCCTGCGCCTGCGCAGATGGTCGATGCAGATGTTCGTCGCAATACGGTAGAGCCACGTGGTGAACTTGAACTTCCAGTCATAGCGCGGCAAATGCGTGTAGACGCGCAAAAACGTCTCCTGGACGGCATCCTCTGCTTCCACGGGATCGCTGAGCAAACGAAAGGCCAGAGTGAACACCTGGTCCTGGTACGCTTCAACAACCGCTTCAAAGGCCCGTGCATCGCCGTCTTGCGCGCTTTGAAGCACACTGTCGGCCACCCGTTCCATGCCCGCCCCCCAAACTCCGCGTTGCGCCGTACCACACTGGTATTATACACCGTTTGCGTTGTTATGTCTGCGCGAAGAATCTGCCTTCTTGGCCCCGCTCTTCATGCTCGCCCGGCGCGAAAGCGCCGCAGTGCGGGCCGCTTTTCCGCGAGCCCGGCGCTTGCGGGGGCTGTTTTGCCCCTTGGAGCGGCGCGACAACTGTTCATAGCGCGCAAACAATTCTTCCGCAAGCAGGACGTGGCCCCTGTCATTCGGGTGAATCGGGTTGCGCATCAGGCGGAAGTCGTCCGACTGGCCGCCGCGATACCCGTCGACCAGATCCCGTTCGCGCCCCGCGTACGATTGATGGATGGGCACGATATGGCACGCATGTTCCCGCGCCGCCCGCCCGATCATCCCATTCAGATCGTCCAGCGCGACGCGCGCGAGATCCCACTCTGGGAACGGATTGTACACCGTGCACAGAAGCCTTTTTGCGCCGGGCCGCCCGGGCGCGCGCGAAAGTATCTCCCGCACGGCGGGCGCAAACGACTGATGGAGCCGCTCGCGTCCGGCGTCAACGTCATTCAGATACCACGGCATGGCGCGCAACAGGTCGTTCCCGCCCACCATCACCGTGATCACCGCCGCCTCCTGCAGGATGCAGGTCGGCACTCTCTGCAGGCTGGACGCCAGCTGCGACGCCGTCCAGCCCGGTTTGGCGTGCACATAAACGGAAGTCCGCTCCCGCCGGTTGAGCTTTTCCACAAGCAGCGACACATAGTTCCGGCTTTCGTCCGACGCATTGTAGCCGTGGGTGATCGAATCGCCCAACGCCAGATAGATCATGATCCGTT
>JAKACR010000135.1 GCA_021821225.1 Bacillota bacterium
TGATGAGAAACAACAGATCGCCGAGCGGATCGGCGGCAAATGTCCACGAACCAAAAAAACCGATGCCGGGAAGCGAAAAAATTTGCACCGTTGCACCGCTCACCATTCCGGCGAGACCGAAAACAACCTCGCCGGAACAGGCGGCCGCCAGGAAAATCCACAGCCAGGATCCAAGCGGGCGATGGCGCCATGCAGCGGTTGCGGCGGCGATCGGCGGCGCGATCAGAAACATGCATACGGTTGTCCAAAAAAGCGCGATCAACTGGACTTCGCCTCCCCCCGCGTTTGAATCGCCTGCAAAAGTCCCCGCAAAAGCGCGTACGGATTGGGCGGACAGCCCGGAATGTACGCGTCGACGGGAAGCACGCTGTCGACGGGGCCGACAAAGCGGCTGCTGCGGGCAAACACGCCGCCGTGCAGCGCGCACACTCCGGCCGCCACCACCAACCGCGGCCGCGGCATGGCGTCGTACGTTTCGCGCAACACGGGCGCCATCGCCGGGGTCAAGGCCCCGGTCACCAGCAGTACGTCGGCGTGGCGGGGCGAATGGGTGAAAAACAACCCCAGGCGATGGAAGTTGTAATACGGATTGCTGAGCGCAAGCACCTCTGATTCGCATGCGTTGCATGATCCGACATCAATATGCCGGATGTGCAGTGAGCGGCCGAAGTAACGGGCGATCCGTTCGCTCAAGCCTTGTTCGTCCAGCTTATCCCAGTCCGCGCCAGTGACATGACCGTCTGTCATCGACCGGCGCCTCCTTTCGCGGTGGAGATGAACCGCTCTTTACGGATCTCTGCCCGATCGACCGCTGTTCCCCAGGAAAACACGCCATCGGGGCACTGGTCGACACAGCGGCCGCAGGCGATGCACGCGCTCACGTCTAAGCGCAGGGTCGGTCCGTCTGTCTCTTGGACCCGCGTGATCGCTTCGGTGGGGCACACCTTTGCGCACTGTTCGCACGCCGCATCGTCGCACCGGCGGTCGATGTCCATGACCGGGACGCTGTTCCAGCGCATTTCCGCCAATTCCTGCTCGCGTCGGCGCGGATAGGTTGTCGTGACCCGGCCGCTCGCCAGCCCTGTCAGAAGCCACTCTGCCCACATGGGAATGCATCTCCTTTCGCACCCGTTTCTTTACCTGTCCAGACCTGCGTAGGACAGGCCGAAACTGGCGTCGATGATGGGAAAGTCGGTCTGAATGTTGCCGTTGGCGGTGGCCAGGCCGAAGACAGGCCAATTCCACGCCGAGGCGGCGCGAATCCCCCAGGCGGCGATTCTGTCGCCACTACAAAAGACCACATGGCAGACCCGTCCTCGCGGCGACTCGGCCACGCCGATCCCCCTACCGACGGCGGGCGGAGAACTGGTTTCGCCTGGTCCTGACGCGCCGAGAGCGGGCAGGAGTTTTTGCACGATCTTCAATGCCACGTCCCATTCGCGCACTCTCACCCGAAAGCGGGACAGGGCGTCGCCAAACGCGTCCTCTGCGATCATGCAGACGTGGCCGGTCGGTTCATAGAGCTGGCGCAGGCAATCGGAGCGCGTGTCCACGGCCAGGCCGCAGGCCCTCGCAACCGGACCGACCGTGCCGTACGCCTTGGCCCACTCCTGTTCCACGATGCCGGTCGGACGAAGCCGGTCGATGAATGTCGACGTGCGCAGCAGCAGCCGGAGAAAGTGGCGCACGCGCCGGTCGATGCCCGGAAGCTGAGCGGTCAACCGCGCCGCCTGCGCCTTCCAGTCGACAGGCGCCGGGCGTCCCAACCGCACAGCGCCGCGCAGATAGCGCGAACCGGTCAACTCCGCGTTTAAGCGCAGCAGTTCTTCCTTGGCGCGCGCGAGTTGCGCCTGCGCCACCGTCATCCCCGTGGCGGAGGCGATCTGGGAGAAATCGTGGACATGGTTGTACAGACGTTCCATTTCGCCAAACAGCATCCGTTCTCGTTCGCACTGTGTGGGCGGACGCCAGCCGTACGCCTGCTCGGCCGCCCGGCAAAAGGCGGTGGCGTGCGCGACGGTCGACGTGCCGGATATCCGCTCTGCCAGCAGCAGCGCATCCTCAACCGGCATCCCTTGGGCGAGGGTTTCGATATCGCGGTGCTTGTAGAAGAGTTGCGGCTGCATGTGCATGATCTGTTCGCCGATCGTGTCAAAAAGGAAGAACCCGGACTCCGTGACATCCGCCCGCACAGGCCCGAGCGGCAGGTGAAAGGTTCCCGATCCGCGCGCAACAGGATCGGGCAAAAGCTCTTCCGGGTGCAGGATTG
Source organism: Bacillota bacterium (assembly GCA_021821225.1). The sequence goes on from JAKACR010000135.1 coordinate 2,270, forward strand.
GCCGCAGGTCAGGGTGGCCGGCCGGAGTGCAGCCCGTTTTTTCCCACATCTCTCGTTCGATCCACAATGCGCCAGGATAATGAGTTGCGAGAGAGGGGAACTCCGTTTGCCCGGCCTGGCATCGTCCGAAGTGCCACACGACCTCCCGCCGTCGGCGATTCATGGTGACGGCCAGCAGTTCCCGCACGGGTTTTGCGCCGGGGTGCTGTTCGCCGTCCGGCGCGAAACCGTAGTACAGCAGGTCTGCGTCATCGTTCGCGAGCGTTTGCGCGAGCAGGGCAATCATATCCTGCGCGTCGTCCCTGCGCGTGTTCATGCGCCAGCCGCGCCACGGGAGTGTTTCTGCAAGTTGCGGTTGCATCATCCAGTCCACCTTCACCACCCCCTGGAGGTTGTCCAACACCCTCTTCTGGACATGCTCCTACAGCAGCGCGAGCGACCGCAGGGCGGAGATCCCGAACGGCAGCAGCACGCCGAGCGCCAGCACCAGCGTGATATGGATGCCAAAAGGAATCGCGGCCGTCCACGAACGGCCGTGCTGCTCGTGAAACCGGTCCAGGGGCCCGGCGCTCTCCCCGTATCCGATCTGGATGGCGTATCGCATAAAGCTGGCGAAGAGGATGATCAGCAGCAGGAGCACCAAGGCGCCCAACACCGGCAATGCGGAATGAAACAGCGCGTACACGATGACCAGTTCGCTGATGAACAGGCCGAACGGAGGCGCTCCCGCAATGGCCAGCATGGCGAGCATCAGCGTTCCTCCCGTCCAGGGCCAGGCTTGCGCGACGCCCCGCAGCCCCTTCATGTCCGTCGTGCCTGTCGCGTGCAGCAGTTCGCCGGATTGAAAAAAGAGGGTCGACTTGATCAGGGAATGGTTGATCATCTGAAGAAATCCGCCCAGCGCGCCGATCGGGCCGAGAGAAAATCCGATTGCGATCATTCCCATATTTTCCGCGCTGGAGTAGGCGAAGAGCCGTTTGTAGTCATGTTGGGCGATCATCATGAGCACGCCCACAAGCACCGTGGCCACGCCCAGGATCAGCAGGGCGGTGTGCGCAAACCAGTATATCCCCCCCGCGTCCGCGACGGACAGGAAGCGCAGAATGCCGTAGAATGCGCAGTTGAGCTTGATACCGCTCAACATCCCGCTGATGGGGGACGGCGCCTGGCTGTGTGCGTCGGGCAGCCAGAAGTGAAACGGGGTCAGACCTGTCTTTGCGCCGTAGCCCACAAGTCCGAACACGAATGCTAACTGGAGCGCTTTGGGGGAGATGTGTGGAGCGACCTGCCGCAACGCCGACCAGGTGGACGCGATCGCCTGGTCAGGTTGCGCGAACAGCAGGAGCAGTGTGCCGAACAGGGCGCACAGGCCGCCGAATTCCATGATCATGAGATACTTCCACGACGCTTCGATCGTGCGTTTGGTGCGGTGGAAGTCGACCAACAAGACGGATGCCAGCGCCGTTGCCTCGATGAACGCCCAGGTCAACACAACGTTTTCCATCAGGGGAACGCCCACCAAAGTGAAATAAAAGAGGAGAACCAACAGGAAATAGGTGCGGGAACGGCCTTTGTCCGCAGGGTGGCGAAACTCCGCCGTTTTCATGTAATGGGTGGAGTACAGCGTTGCGGTGAATCCGACAAGCAGGGTGATGCATGTGACGAACAGACCCGTCCCGTTCAGCCGGAAAATCCCCGCGAAGGCCCCCCAACCCCGCCCGTAGAGACCCACAAGACGCCCCAGCACGACCAGGAGATTTGCGCCCGTCACGCACGTGGCGGTCCACGGCGCGTTCAGGGACGGAAAAATCAACAGACCGAGAATGCCGGCCAGGGGAATGATCAACAGCAGCGGGATCCAGAACATCTCCTCACCCCTTTAGTTCACTGAAGTCATCCAGGCGTTCACTGCCGTACGAACGCAGCCGCAGGCGCAAAAAGGCGAGCAGTCCGGCGGCGACGGCCACGTCGATGAATATGGCGTAGTCGCCCGCCAGCGGAATGCGGCTGAGCGTCAGACCCGCCAGCAGGTCCAGTCCGTTGTCCGCCGTCAGGACACCCATGAGTTGCTGCGGCGCCTCATGGCGGCTGAAGATGGTGCAAAGTCCGATCAGCAGGGTCGCCAACGCAAGTCCCGGCAGGAACCCGGCAGTGCCGCTTACGGCCGTGCCCGCGCCGATGCCGAAAGCGGCCAGCACAAGGCACAGCGCGATGATGTAGGATGGATTGAACAGGACCTGGCGGGCAGGCCGGGGTCCGTCTGCGGGGGCGAATGTCCTGCTGATCAGGTACGGCATCGCCAGAAGGCGGATCACGATCAGTCCGAGCAACGCGATCCACATCGACACAGCGGCAAAATGGATCGCATCCGTCAAATAGACGATGGCCACGAGCGCCGTCTGCAGCTGGTATCCGCGCAGGGCGACGCGCAATTCGTGCGCGATGGCGATGTAGATTCCCAGCAGCGCCGTCAAAAGAAAGACCCACGCCAAAAGGCTCATGACAGTTCTCTCCTTAATCTCGGCATCACAGACTGGAAAGGTGCAACACGATGGCCAGCGCGGCGCACAGGGCGCCTCCCGCCATGAATTCGGCGATGCGCAGCAGCCGCAATTTCCCGAAAGACGATTCGATCCAGACGACGGCCCCGTCCAGAATCAGGAGTTTGATGAACAAGGACAGGACAGCCCCCGCCACGGACAGCGGAGCGGCGCCGGGCGACAGGCCGAACGGGGAAGTGATGACATTCAGCAAAATGACGCCGAGAACGACGTACTTCATGCTTCCGCCCCACTCGATCAGCGCGAGGTAAGGGCCGGAATAGTCGTAGACGCGGTTGTGGTCGATCATGGAGAATTCTCGATGAGAAGAAGGATTGTCGACCGGGATGCGGCCGGTCTCGGCCAGAAAAACAGAGAAGAACGCAGCGATCAGCAACAGGTGCACCGGTGACCAGCCGAGCGATTGCAGCGCTTGAGTCACCACGTACGGCAGCGTCGAGTGCGCGATGAAACTGACCGCGAACAACACCAGGATCAGGACGGGCTCCACGGTCATGGAGATGAAGCGGGCCCGCGTGTTGCCGACACCGGCATAAGGGCTTGATCCGGATATGGAACCTCCGAGCAGAAAGTAGGCGCCGAGGCCGAGGATGAATCCGGCCGACAGCATGTCGCCAGCAAACGCCATGAAAAGCGGCTTGGACGTGAGCACCGGGATGAGCAGCGTCACAACCAGGGGAGCGGCAAAATACAGGTATGGGGCGAAGTGGTAGAGCGGCCCCGCCTCCTGAGGCACGAGATTTTCTTTGTTGAACTGCTTGCGCAGGTCCCGGTACATCTGCCATATGCTCGGGCCTCTTTTTCCCTGGACAAACTCTTTCATGCGATCCAGGATTCCCTTGATCAGCGGCGAGACGAGCCAAACAAAGAGGACCTGCACGATCTGCACCGCGACCGTCTGTGTGAGCGTCATGGCTGTTCCTCTCTTTCAAAGTCCCTCATCTTCCCGGATGTGGTTGGCCATGCGTTCTCCTGGTGATGAGGATTGATCACATCTTCCCCGGCAAACGGCCGCCCGATTCGCAGAATGTTCGATCACCCCGATCGCCGCATCCTTTTATCCTCTGTCCAAATGTCCACAAGGCGGGCATGGTCGCTGTGGCAGTATGAGGACGCAAAAAGCCCCTACAAAATCGAGCCTGTTACGGCGGTATTTGTAGGGGCCATCATCCCTTTGGACATGGGGTGATCCCATGTCTCCCTGCGGGCTAACGCGAGCTCCAACGCTATACGGTTCATCACTGAGAAAAATATGCAATAGATTGAGCCTAAAGTCAAGCATTTCCCGGCAGGAACAATACCGCCGACGAACAGCAAGCGGAACACCCACCTATTGCGGGGACACTGCTTCATATGATACAATTCGGCAGTTGTGATGTCGCATGACGCTGATTGAACGGCATGGCCAGCTTTTCCCGGCCGTGCGCCGGGGCGAACGAACTCGCGTTTTCGAGACAGGTCATGGACGGGTAACCGTTTTTGGGCACATGAGGGAGCATCTGTGGCGATGACAAGGCCATGCGCCGGGGAGTTTTGCCCCTGTGGGTAAAGAATGGAGGTGGAAGAGCATGAGGGCGGCAATCCATCCGGAGTATCACAAAGTGACGGTGACCTGCGCGTGTGGAGAACAGTTTGAAACAGGGTCGAGCAAGAAGAACCTGCGCGTCGAGATCTGTTCCAAATGCCATCCGTTTTTTACGGGCAAGCAGAAGTTTGTCGATGCCGGCGGACGTGTGGACAAGTTCCGCAGAAAATACGGCATGTGACAGATGCGGGGTGCCCGGCGGAATGCGGCGGGTATTTTTTTCGTCAACTCACAGGAGTGGATCGACGTGTTTCATCGTTTGGATGCCGTGGAGAAGAGATATGAGGAATTGGGGCGTCTCCTGTCCGATCCGGCCGTCATCGCCGATGTGAACAGGCTTCGCCAGTACGCCAAAGAGCAATCGGATCTCAGTGATGCGGTGACCGCTTATCGAGAGTACAAAAAAGTGGCGGCGGAGTTGCGGGAGTCGCGGGCGCTGCTTGATGAACGCCTGGACGACGAGATGCGCGATCTCGTCAGGCAGGAGATCGGCGACCTGACGGAACGCGAGGCAGAGTTGTCGCGCGACCTGATGATCCTGCTGTTGCCAAAGGACCAGAACGACGACAAAAGCGTGATCATGGAGATCCGCGGCGCGGCGGGCGGGGACGAAGCGGCGCTGTTCGCCGCGGTGCTGTTTCGCATGTACAGCCGCTACGCGGATCGCGTCGGCTGGAAGATCGACGTGATCGATTCGAACCAGACGGACATCGGCGGCATCAAGGAGATTGTCTTCAGCATCCAGGGCAAGGGTGTTTACAGCAGGATGAAGTATGAGAGCGGCGCGCACCGCGTGCAACGGGTGCCGTCCACGGAGTCGGGCGGCCGCATCCATACGTCCACGTCCACCGTCGCCGTCCTGCCGGAAGTGGAGGAGATCGAGGTGGAGATTCACGACAAGGATCTGCGCATCGACACCTTTTGTTCGACAGGCCCCGGCGGACAGAGCGTCAATACCACACAGTCGGCGGTCCGGATCACGCACATCCCGACGGGCATCGTCGTCTCCTGCCAGGACGAGAAATCCCAACTGAAAAATCGCGACAAGGCCATGCGCGTTCTGCGGGCCAGGGTCTATGAAAAATTTCAGCAGGAACAACAGCAGGAATACGCGCAGCAACGCAAATCGGCCGTCGGGACGGGGGACCGCAGCGAGCGCATCCGCACCTACA
>JAKACR010000136.1 GCA_021821225.1 Bacillota bacterium
GATCGCCCGCGATCCCGTGTCCGCCGGAGAACGGTCACCGAAACGGGGCTTAGCCTGCGCGCAGCAGGCTGGCATGGCCTTGCCGACAACACGCGCCCTGGAGCAAGGATCCTCCTCACTCCAAGTATGGCACACTGAGCTTCCCCACGGATAAATCCGGGAGATTCCGGTATCCGACAAGCTCTCCCAGGCTCTCGTTTCCCTACGGCATCCTGGGCCTTACTTGCCTTCTTCGGCGAGATTGCCTACTGTCCCGGTCGCAGGCGATTCGCTCTGACTCTGGATGATTCCAGAGGAGATGGACAATGCCCATCACTCGCGAATTTATGTCGCTTGGCGCCGCCCGCAGATGAGGCTCCGCAATCCCCGACATAGAGTCGGCGCACCAAGTCGAGAGAATTATACCAGAAGACTCGCCTCACGGCGGGCGCCCTGTATCCCAGCGCTGAAGCGCGGGGCTTTCGGTAACAGACACAACTGAATATCACACGCGCGATGACGAGAACGAGTAGGCAGGTCTGAACTGGCAGAGAGCGGGATGCGGTGGTGCGAGTCCCGACAGTAACGCCTGGTGAATATCCTCTCCGAGCGTTTGTGCGAACCCTTTTTCCGGCAGTAGCACAAAGCGGGACTCCCGTTATCGAGTGGACAGTCAGAAGTGCTGCTGCAGGCTGCCCGGTGGTATGCGAAGAAGTCTTTCGTCCGGTTGGATGAAAGGCATTTTTGTTGTTTGGCCTGTTTTCATCAGTGCCGGATGAATATATGTTCTGTGCGGGCATGACGGCGTGCCGGCGCATTTGCGGGATGGGGGAGTGGAACGCATGGAACGCGTGTACATCTATGATACCACTTTGCGCGACGGAGCGCAGACGGAGGGAGTCAGTTTTACCGTCGCAGACAAGCTGGAAGCGGTGCAGATGCTTGACGCGCTCGGAGTGGACTACATCGAGGGCGGCTGGCCGGGTTCAAATGTCAAAGACCTCGAATTTTTTGCGAAAGTTCGGGATATGAGCCTCCGGAACAGCCGCATGGTAGCGTTCACCAGCACGCGGCGCAAGAACTCGCGCATCGAAGAGGACGAGCACATGCAGGCTGTGCTGGGGACGGGATTCAAACACTGCGCCGTGGTCGGAAAGACGTGGGACTTTCACGTATATGACGCGCTGCGTACGACGCTGGACGAAAATATTGCGATGATCCGCGACACGATCGCGTTTCTCGCCGGACACGGCATTGAGGTGCTGTTTGACGCGGAACATTTTTTTGATGGATTCAAAAACAATCCCGACTACGCGCTCGCAACCCTGCGCGCCGCGGCAGAGGCCGGCGCAAAGTGGCTCGTGCTGTGCGACACGAACGGCGGTTCCCTGCCGGAAGAAGTGGCCGCGGTCGTGCGCACGGTGAAAGCCGAGCGACTCGCGAAGATCGGCATCCACGCACACAATGACAGCGGTCTTGCCGTCGCCAACACACTCGTTGCCGTGAATGCGGGCGCTACACAGGTGCAGGGGACGATCAACGGCTTTGGCGAACGCTGCGGCAACGCGGATCTGTGCGCCGTGACGCCCAATCTGGTGTTCAAGCTGGGCGCACCGACGCAGGTGGGGGAACTCGGACTTGGCGCTTTGCGTGAGATGTCCGCGCGTTTCTATGAGATGACGGCCAAGTCCCCCGTCCAGAATCAACCGTACGTGGGCCGCAGCGCGTTTGCCCACAAGGCGGGCATCCACGTCAGTGCGGTTGTGCGCAACCCGTCGCTTTATGAACATGTCAATCCCGCCCTGATGGGCAATGAGCGGAGGGTGCTCGTTTCCGAACTCTCCGGGGCGAGCAATGTGCTCTATCAATTGCAGGAACTGGATCTGCCCGCGCCCAGAGAGGCGGTTGCGAACATCCTCGCTCGCGTGAAGGCGGCGGAACGGCAGGGTTATGTGTATGAGGGCGCGGAATCCTCGCTGGAATTGCTGATGCGTGAAGAACTCGGACTCGCCGAAGCTGCGTACGTCAGGATGCGCGCGCGCCTCGCAAAGTCTCCGGATGGATGGTCGGCGCAACTGGCCTGGATGGCGCGTGGCGGACGTGTGGTCGCGCCCGGTCAAGGCGGCGGAGCGAGTGAAGGCCATGCGTTTTGCGCGGCGGCTGGCCTGACCGCCGCGGGATTTCGCCTGACGGCCGAACATCTGGTGGCGGTGGCGCTGTCGGAGGAGCAGAAACTGTACCGGGTGCACCTGTGCGGCGACTTTCTCGCTGCGACTGTGGCGACGGTCGGAGTGGGAGAAACGATCGCGGACGCGTTTGCAGAAGCCGTCTTGCAGGCACTGGCCTACGTAGAAATAATTTCAAAAGAGCGCAGTGGGCGCGTCCAGTCGTCCGGCGGTTGATCGCCTGTCTGCCGGACCGGGTCGCCTGTTTCAGCGCGCCATGTTGATTCCCTGCTCCCACGCATCCGGCGCGATTCCGGATTTGAGTGTGGCGGCTGCGCGATGGAGCCAGTATTCGCGCTGTTCGCGCCAGTTGTTTGCCGCGCGCAGCCACACCTGGTCGTCCGGCGTCGCCGCAGTTAATGTCCGGATTGCGGAGCGGCAACGGTGGTCGTGCCTGGCAGCCGTCGCGAGCGCTTCGACGGTCAGGGGGACCAGCCGCGTCTGCGGTTCACCAGCCTGCAGGCGCGTGAGATGGCCGACGGCGATATTGCGCAGCAAGCTTGTCTCGTAGTTCTCTTGATAGACCTCTCTCGCGCCTGCCTGGGAGCGGAACTGCGGCAGCAGAAGCATTTCCGCGACGATCGAACAGAACGCCTGCTCCGCATGGGCACTCTCCAGGAGTTCATTTTTCACGTGCACCCACACGCTGTGCGCCATGGGTTCTGCCATCGCGATTCCCCTTTTCACGATTCGCGGCTTGCCCGCGCCGGCCGTTCGCCCGCCTGGCGATCATGTCGCGCGGCGGCTCTGCGCCGACCGTCTTTCCTGTTATATGGCGGAAGAGTTCAAACCGTGCCGACGCAAAAAGGGCGGTGCCGCTTTCGGGAGCAGGGAGGCTCATCCGGGATTGTCTGGCGTTGAGGCGCTCGCGCGGCGTCTGGGATCAGTCCCGCCGCGAGTGCGTACGAAACTCGGAGGGCGTCATGCGTTCGTATTTTTTGAACACTTTTCCAAAATAGCTTTGATCCGCGAACCCCGATTGCTCCGCGACTTCCCGGATGGACAGGTCGGATGAATGAAGCAGGTATTTGGCCTTGTTGAGCCGGAAGCGCAGGAGGTACTCCATCACCGGAATCCCGGTGCTCCGCTTGAACAACCGCGCATAGTGAAAGGGGCTCAAGGTCACTTTGCGCGCGACGTCCGGCAGTTGCAGCGGCGTCTGGTAGTTTTCCTCCATAAAACCGATTCCCTGCCGGACGGGCTCCGGATAGAAGGCCGCGCTGTTCGCGGTCTGAACGCTGCCTGCGCGCATCTTGTCTGTCACGAGCAACGTGAGAATCTGCGTGATCAAGGTGTGCGCCATCGGTTCCAAACCGACCGGATTCGTGCCGAACAGATCGAGCGCCTGCCGGAAGAGCAGTTCCATAGCCTCCGGGCGCTCCGTACGAAAGAGTGGATTTTCTTCAGCGTTTAGCAGGTGGAAGTAATCGGGCGCCGCGAAGCCTCCGAAATGGATCCAGAGAAACTCCCACTGGTCGCGCTCGTCGGAAGCGTATTCATGTTCCCGCTGCAGGTCAAAGAAAAACGTTTCGCCCCGCCGCACGTCGATCGGTTTGCCGTGCAGCGAGGCGTGTCCTGTGCCGCGCAGCGCATGGCCGAGCAGATATCCGGGCAGCGATTTTCGGTACACACGGTAGTGCGGAGCGCACAGATACCAACCGGCCGCCATGACGGTGAACCACAGGCGGCCCGCGGTCTCGCTCGGCGTGTGCGTGTGGTGTCTGTAAAAATGTTCTGGTCTGTTCACGGTGATCTCCTCGCCGCAAAATGTTCCTAATATCGAGCAAAGTTGTGGGGTGAGATCAGCATTACGCCGCGTTAAGATTCATTATATCGCAAGCTGATCAAGGGAGGTGAACAGATCTATGGAGATTTTTCGCCGTCTGAAATCATTTTACAGACCTCATCTGCGCTATCTGGTATTCAGCCTTATTCTGCTCGTTCTGATGATCCTGCTCGGGCTCGCTTATCCATACCTGCTCCGCCTGATTGTCAACCGGGTGATCGTGAAGAAACACTACGGTGAGTTGGCCGTTTTTGTCGGGGGCATTCTCGTCGCTTCTCTGGCAAAGAGCGTCTGCAATTTCGGCCAGCAGTATCTGGGACAGATCTTCGGCATCCAGTCCGTGTACGGCTTGCGCAACGCCTTGTACAGAAAATTGAACAGACAGCCCTTTTCCTATTACGATCATGTCCACACAGGCGACCTGATGTCCCGCATGACCGCGGATCTGGACGCGTTCCGGCAGTTTCTCGCGTTCGGGTTCAACGCCATTGTCAATTTCGGGTTGCTGCTCGTCTTTGGTCTTGCCCTGATGTTTTCCATGAATGTCATCCTGACGCTCGCGGTCCTTGTGATGATCCCTTTTCTGGCGTTCATCGCCGTACGTTTTGACGGGCTGTTGTGGCCGGCCTACCGGGATGTGCGGCGCAGCCTCGGCAGATTGAATACGGCCGTTCAGGAAAACGTGATGGGCGTGCGCACGGTCAAGTCGTTCGCGCGGGAAGAGTTTGAGCAGGGCAAGTTCACATCCGGGAACGATATGTATTTTGATTCGAACATCCGCATCGCGGGACTATGGAAGCGATTTTTTCCTTATATGGAGTTGATAGGCAATTTAGAGGTTGTCGTGGTGCTCGGGGTGGGCGGTTACCTTGTGATTGTCGGCCAGTTGAGCCTGGGGGATCTCGTGGCGTTTTTCAGCATTCTCTGGTACATCATCGCGCCGATGTCACAACTCGGTTACCTTCTGAACAACTGGACGCAGGCGGTCGCGGCCGGTGAACGCCTGCTGGAGATTCTTGAGGCGCCCGATTCGATTGCGAGTCCAGCGGCAGGTTACCGCGCGACGATGCGCGGCGTCGTCGAGCTTCGCGACGTTTCACTGGATTATGACGGACAACCGGCGCTTCACGGCATTTGTCTCAAGGTGGAGGCGGGCGCCACGGTTGCGCTGCTTGGATTGACTGGTGCAGGCAAGACGACTCTCGTGAACCTGATCCCGCGTTTTTATGACGCGGCGCAGGGCACCGTCCTGGTGGACGGCGTCGATGTGAGGGAGTGGGACCTGCAGACGCTGCGCGACCAGATCGCTGTCGTGTTTCAGGAGTCGTTTCTGTTTTCCACGACGATCTTCGCCAATATCGCATACGGCAACCCTTCCGCCACGATGGAGGATGTGCGGCGGGCCGCGGTTCTGGCGGATGCGGCGGAATTCATCGAGAGTCTGCCGGATGGCTTCCGGACGCTGGTGGGAGAACGCGGCCTCGGGCTGTCGGGTGGGCAGAAGCAGCGGATCGCCCTGGCGCGGGCCATTCTGGCCGATCCCGCCATACTCATTCTGGACGACGCGACAAGCGCGGTGGATATGGAGACAGAGCACAACATTCAGCAGTCACTGCGGTCGGTGATGGCCGGGCGTACGACGTTTGTCGTCGCGCACCGCATATCCACGCTCAAGCGCGCCGATCTGATCGTCGTGCTGGACGAGGGACGGATCGTGCAGCGCGGGACACATGTCCAACTGCTGGCGGAACCCGGGCTCTACCGCACGATTTACGACATGCAGTTTCGCGATCAGGAGTGGGCCGGGGAACAGGCGCTCGCGCCCGCCGTCGGCATGATGAACGCGTAAAGAGCCTGTTCAAAAAGGGGGCAGGTAAGACCCACGCAGTGCAAGAAAGCAGCCAAAAATGCGGACCGAGCGTACGTTTTTGGGTACGTGAGGGGCGTTTCTGGCGATGACGCGGCAATGCGCCGGGGAGTTCTGCCCTCTTTTTAAACAACCTTTTGAATGCGCAGGTGTGTGGCAGGCTTCTCCAAAGGAGGTGCGGCGGGTGAGTGTCAATGAAGCACGTGCGGCGGATGATCTGCGCGCTCCGTTTATCTATAGGGACGACGATGCGATCGAACGGCCGTTCCAAATGGCGCAAATGGTCCGTCTGCTGCGGTACATGGGGCGCCATCCCAGGCTGGTCTGGGGCGCATTGGCGGCCACATGCGGCGGAATCGCCGTGGCGCTGGCCGCCCCGTACCTGATCGGGATGACGATCGACAAGGCGATCGGCGGCCATCGCCCGAACGGTTTGCTGATTTACGGCGGTGCGCTCGCCGCGCTGTACGGCGTGAACTTTTTCGCCACGAGATTGCGCATCCGGTACACGAACTGGCTGGGCCAAAGCGTGATCCGCGATCTGCGCGAAGAGCTGTTCTCGCATGTTCAGGGACTGTCGTTTGACTTTTTTGACCGTCGTCCTGCCGGGTCCGTGCTCGTTCGCATCATGAACGACGTCAATGCGCTGCAGGACCTGTTCACGAACGGCGCGGTGAACAGCATCACGAATCTGTTCACGCTGGTCGGCATCGTCATCATCATGCTGAGCCTGGATGTTCGGCTGGCGTTGATCTCCATGACGGTGGTCCCGGTCATGTTTCTCATTTCCACTAAACTGCGCGCAATGATCCGCCGCAGTTGGCAGCATGTGCGCATCCGCCTGTCGCGCCTCAACGCCCATTTGAACGAAAGCATTCAGGGAATGCGCGTCACGGAGGCGTATGTGCGCCAGGATGAGAACCAGGAATTCTTTCAGGGCATGAACGCTGATTATCTGTCGATGTTTCGCGGCGCGCAGTTTCTCAGCAGTTTTTTTGGACCGGGTGTGGATTTTACCGGGGCGATCGGCAGTGCGCTTTTGTTCTGGTTCGGCGTTCACCTGCTCATGCACGGTCATGTGACGGTGGGGCTGCTCATCGCTTTCGCCAATTACCTGGGGAACTTCTGGACGCCGATATCCCAATTGGGCCAGGTGTACAATCAATTGTTGGTCGCTATGGCGTCTTCCGAACGGATATTCGAGTATCTCGACACCAGGCCGACAGTCCAGGATCAGGCCGAAGCGCAGGCGCTGTCCCCAATACGCGGCGACGTGGAGTTTTCCGCCGTCGAATTCGCCTACGACAGCAAGAAAAAAGCGTTGGACGGAGTGAGTTTCCATGCCCGTCCCGGCATGTCGGTTGCGCTCGTCGGCCATACGGGCGCGGGCAAGAGCACGGTGATCAGCCTGCTCGCCAGGTTTTACGAGCCGACCGCGGGCGTGATCCGTGTGGACGGGGTCGACATCTGCTCCTGCGACCTGCGTTCACTGCGTTCTCAGGTCAGCATCGTGATGCAGGAGACCTTCATTTTTTCCGGGACGATCATGGACAATATCCGCTACGGGAGACCGGATGCGACCGATGAAGATGTGGTGGAGGCGGCGCGCGCGGTTTATGCGGACGATTTCATCAGCCGGCTGGAGAACGGCTATCAGACCGAGGTGCGCGAGCGCGGCAGCCGGCTGTCGATGGGACAGCGGCAACTGATTTC
>JAKACR010000137.1 GCA_021821225.1 Bacillota bacterium
GATGTACATGCTTGAAACGGTGTGGGATAATGTCTTGTGCGGCATGGCTTTAAAGTGCGGGCGGTGACGACTGCTGTGATGCCGAAAGGCGTTGAGCACCTCGATGTGGTGCTGGAGGTCAACACCAAGACCAAGAGTGACGACTGCTGTGATGCCGAAAGGCGTTGAGCACTTCCAAAGCCTCCCGCCGTAGCGAGCAGGCCACCAGTGACGACTGCTGTGATGCCGAAAGGCGTTGAGCACCGGACATTGGCCGGGGTAGTATCCCTGTCAATCCTAGTGACGACTGCTGTGATGCCGAAAGGCGTTGAGCACCACGATGCGCTGATATCCTTCCGGCGTCTGCTCAAGTGACGACTGCTGTGATGCCGAAAGGCGTTGAGCACTGCTGTTTGATGCACTCGCCATCCGGGATACGTCAGTGACGACTGCTGTGATGCCGAAAGGCGTTGAGCACATGGTACGGGGTGAACGGTTTGAGCGAACTGATAGGGTGACGACTGCTGTGATGCCGAAAGGCGTTGAGCACGAGATGGTCAATCGGTACGTCAACCAAACGATGGGGGAGTGACGACTGCTGTGATGCCGAAAGGCGTTGAGCACCGACTGGAGGTTAATCGTATGGATCATCACATTGGTGACGACTGCTGTGATGCCGAAAGGCGTTGAGCACTCACGATTACGGCATTCTCTCCGCTTGCCGTTCCCGCGTGACGACTGCTGTGATGCCGAAAGGCGTTGAGCACGCAGATTGGGAACAAAAAATTCTTGTGCTATACGAACCCTCATCAGTTATTGGTTTATGATATTAGGTATAGTTGGGAAGTGGGGCTGGACGCGGCGGGATCGAATCAAATGACGTCGGAGAATGGGGACGATGCGCCGGAAAACAGGTGAGCGGGAAACATTTGTTGTGCAGAGAGAAAAGGATGCAAGAGAAAAAGTGCATAGAGAAAAGAGTACGAGAGCCTGTTCAAAAAGTGGGCAGGTAAGACGCGCGCAGTGCAAGGAAGCAGGCAGAAATGCGAGCCGAGCGTACGTTTTCGAGTACGTGAGGGAGCATTTCTGGCGATGACGCGGCAATGTGCCGGGGAGTTCTGCCCACTTTTTGAACAACCTCTACGAGAGAAAAAAGTGAAGGGGACGGGGTGGCCTTGCTGAGCCGAAGGGTGGTGACCCTGGCCTGCATTCGGCCGGGGAGTCTGCAGGGTGCTGTGAATGAAGCGCTCCACGGGGCGTTCTTTCATCTGGTGAGGGATTGGGATTCCATGGCCGCGACGGATTTGCACGGGGCGGCGAACAAGCCGTTCACGATGGGTGCGACCGGAAACGTGAGAATTCACGGGATGGCTGAAGGACAGGAGTGGGCATTCGATGTGAGCGGATTGACCGATGCGGCCAATCTGGCGATCGACAGGGCGTTTGCGAAGGGCGCGATCGTTCCGTTGGGGAGATCCGCCCACAGGATTGTCAATGTGGCGATGAAAGAGAGCGCCACATTCGAGGAATTGGTGGAAACGGGATTTGCGGACTCATGGATGAAAATGTCGTTGGAAGCGCTGTCTCCCACCAGTTTTCGCCGCTTGGGGAGACAGATCCTGCTTCCGGATCCTGGCCTTGTGTTTGGCACATTGCAAAGAAGATGGAGTGAGTTTTCCACTGTGACACCGGATACTTCCCTGATGGAGCGCTGGCCGGAGGACGTGCTGGTGACGCAGTTCAATGTCCGCACGGCGGTGGAGACCTTCGACCGCTACAAGATCATCGGTTTCGTCGGGCGGGTGGATTACGGGATTCGTACGGAGGCTCCTCAGTATATGCGGGGCTGGTTTCGCGCCCTGGCGCAGTTTGCGCGTTTTGCGGGCCTCGGGTACAAGACGACGATGGGGATGGGACGGGTCAGGGTGACGCCCGCCCGCTGAACGGCCGCTTTCTGAGAGAATCATCGTCTTGCGGGGCTTGTCGCGGAGCCGCTGCGTGCGCGGGGTGTCCGGCCAGTCGATCAGGTCAACGGGATCCCCGTGATTCTTGCCACTTCTGGATCCCACGCCACCAGATCTTCGGCGCAGACATCGTGGATGGAGCATTTCCCCAGTGCACGAGCCCCCATTTGGAGTTCCTCCGAGCAACTTGTGAAAAAGTTCGCGAGACTTCCGGCCCCTTCGTCCTCATTGAACAGGGAATACAACTGTCCGGTGGCCCACGCCAATTGGGTGGGCGGTTCAAATGGCACGGTTTTTGTGATCTGCGCATGCATCGTGGCGAAGAGCGCGGCGCTGCCGATGTACATGGCGTCTGCTCCAAGGGCGAGTGCTTTGAGCATGTCGCCCGGCGTCCTGATTCCTCCGGAGATCACCAGATCGACCCGGTCGCGAAGTCCGTTGTCGCGCAGAAACCGGACTGCGCGGCAGAGTGCCGCAAGGGTCGGGATTCCAAAGTCGTCCACCAAGATGGCGGGTGATGAAAACGTCCCGCCCTGGGCCCCATCCAGCACGATCACATCGACATCCGCCTGCACCGCCAGCGCCAAGTCCATTTCCAGGCCGTTTCCCGCCGCCATTTTTATCGCTATGGGGACTCCTCGGCCGATTTTCCGCAAATCTTTCACCAGTTGCTTCAGCTCATCGTTCGTGTGGATGCCCGGTATTCCTGCGGGTATGTAGAATTCCCCGTTTTTGTTTTGCGACTGCGGCCCGCCCATGTCCTTCGCGATCTCGGAATTGACGGAATCTCCCGCGATTGCCGTTCCACAACCGGCGTTCGCCCCCTGCCCGAAGCGGATCTCAATCATATCCGCGACGCTCAGGATCTCGTCCGGCGGTCTCCAGGCGGCGCCGTGATATTGAACAACCAGGCGGTGGGCAAGTTCGCGAAACTCCCGCAGAGCCGGCCCTTGTCCGGTGTTGAAGGCGGTCCCCGCCAAAGCGGTCCCTTTTGCAATCGCCCTTGCAAATGGTTTATTCAATGCGACGCCATAGCCCATGGCGCTGGTCATGACGGGCAGGGAAAGCGTCATGGGCCGATCCGCGCGTTTTCCGATCACAGTCGCTACCGTTACAGGTTCTGAATCGTTCAGCGCCCTGCGATGCAACTGGACGGATGAGAATAACAGTCCGTCAAAATGGGGAAATGGGCGGTGTGTGCCGATGGGCTTCAACAATGCCGCGGGATGATGGGAGCGCAGTTCGTTTTCCACCGCCCATTGTATCCCGAATTTCCGCAAGGCGGTGACACCTTCAAAGATGTTTTTGGTGTAGGATTCTGTAAACAGTCTTGAAGTCGCCCGCTTCATCTGCTGCTCCAGTTGGTGACGGATGAACTTTGGCAGGAACAGGGCGGCTGTCAAACCGATTAAAATAAATATGGCCAAACCGCCCAAGATGGCGTTCAACATGCGCCGCCGCTCTCCTCCCTGTGTCATACCGCAGCAATTTGACGGGTTATTCACTATATGAGGTTGTTCAAAGAGGGGGCAGAACTCCCCGGCGCATTGCGGCGTCATCACCAGAAATGCTCCCTCACGTACCCGAAAACGTACGCTCGGTCCGCATTTCTGGCTGCTTCCTTGCACTGCGTGGGTCTTACCTGCCCCCTTTTGAACATACACTTTTTGGAGGTTGTTCAAAGAGGGGGCAGAACTCCCCAGCGCATTGCGGATTTGAACGGGTTCTATATTTCATGAGAAAAACAATTCTTGTTATACCATATTATACAAAATAGCAACCGTTTATGCGCGGACTGCGAAGTCTTCTGGCCGTGAAGCCCTCATCCCGCTCGATGGACGATGAGGGCGAAGGTGGCGAAGGCGATCCCGACGCCGCAGGCGAGACTGAATCCGCCCCGGTCGTATGCGAGTCCGCCAAGCAGCGAACCAAGCGCCCCGCCGATAAAATACACCGCCATGTACACGCTGTTCAGACGGCTGCGCGCGGTTGCGGACAGTGCATAGACGCGGCTCTGGTTGGAGATCTGCGCGGTCTGCACCCCGAAATCCAGTAGGACGACACCCAGGATCAATATTGCCAGGATGCCCGACCACGCCGCGAGCAGCGCGAAAGCGCCTATCACGCAGACGATGGCGGCGCCGATCATAAAGGCGGGTCCGCGACGGTCGGCGAAAGACCCCGCAAGCGATGCTCCCAGCATTCCCGCCAGCCCCGCCAGGCCAAACACGCCGGTCACGCCGCTGCCTGCGTGGTAGGGTGCGGCGGCAAGCCGGTACGCCAAGACTGTCCACAGCACGCTGAACGCTCCGAACAGGGCGCCGCCGATCAGGCTTGCCCTGCGCAGCACGGGCTGTTCGCGAAACAGTGCCGCGAGCGAGCGCAAAAGCGCGGGATAGCTCGTCCCCGCGTCCGGAACAATGTGCGGCAGTGCGCGGCGGAGAATGAGCGCGAGTCCGGTCATGATCCCGGCGGCTCCCGCGAAGACCGCGCGCCAGCCGAAAAAAGCCGCCGCCGCGCCGCTCGCGATGCGCGCCAGCAGCACGCCGGCAAGCAGGCCGCTCATGACAGAGCCGACCGCGCGCCCCCTGCGGTCTGCGGAAGCGAGATCGACGGCAAACGGGACGATCACCTGCGGCACTACGGTGAACAGGCCGACGAGAAAACTTGCCAGTTCCATGACGGGAATACTGTCTGCCGCGGCCACGCCGACAAGCGAGACGGCGGTGAGCAGGCAGAGTCCCACGATTAGCCTGCGCTTTGGCATGATGTCGCCAAGCGGCGTGAACAGCAACAATCCGGCCGCATAGCCCACCTGTGTCGCCATGGCGACATTGCTTGTCTGGCCTGCGGAGCCGTGAAGGGAGCGGCCGATCAGGGCCAGCAGGGGCTGATTGTAGTAGAGATTGGCGACGGATACGCCGGCTGCGGCGGCCAGTATGAGGGTCAAACGGCGTCCCATCGCGCCTCCTCCTTGATTGTCCGAATGGGCCGGAGCGGTTCCTTTGTGGCGCCGCTGGATCGGCGGGATGCCGCGCTGGCGAGGGGATTGTACCATCAGAACAATACCGGAACAAACGGCGCGGTTGCTTATTTTTAAAAAGGGGCGGGAATTCCCATCCCCTTCAGGGGATAGGGGGCGTCACGCCGGACACATGTTGTGGACGGGTTGCGAATAGAGTTGTACAAACAATGCGCCATAAACGAGGAAAGCAACGAGGCAAGCCATGCGCTTTGCCATGCGATACGGCAGGCGCGCGATATTGCCGGGAATGTCGGACAGGCGCGGGAAAGGCGGGCGATGGGGCGATGGGTGTGGAAAATACCGTGCCGTCGATCAAAATGCGGCTGTCCCTGGCCGTCGGCCTGGTCGCTCTGTGCGCGGCGGCGCTTGTTTTTTACGAGACGGGATCCTGGAGGACGCTGCTCGATTGGCATTCCGTCCATGTCCTGTTTCAAGGCATCGTATGGGACGGCATTCCGTTCATCGCCATCGGCGCGCTGCTTGCCGCCATGATCGAGTCGTGGCTATCGTCCGGCGGCGTGGTGGCGCTGTTATCCGACAACCTTGCCGGACGCCTTGCCGCCGCGATGATCGGCACGACCCTGCCCGTCTGCGACTGCGGGGCAATGCCGGTTGCCCGCACACTGCGCCGCAAAGGAGTGGGCGAATCCATCGCGTTCACCTTTGTGCTTGCCGCCCCCACGCTCAATATCGTGTCGCTTGCGGCGACGTTCATCGCGTTTCATCAACATTGGCGCTGGCTTGCCATCCGGGCCGGGGCGGCGCTCGCCATCGCGGTGGCGACAGGCTGGATCGTGCGCATCCGCGAAGACGGTCTCACTGAGAAATGGCGTCGTTCTCCATCTTTTGCTAAGCATTCGCGACGCGGCGCCGCCGCCGTCCTGTCGCACGCCAGCGGCGAAATGTTTGCCGTCGGCCCTTTCTTTGTCGCAAGCGCGCTGCTTGCGGCGATGGCCCAGAACCTGCTGTCCGTGCGCGCGGTGACGGCGTTCACGCAGCATTCGGTGTGGTCCATCGCCTTCATGATGGGCGTGGGCGGCGCGCTGTCGCTCTGCTCCACCGCGGACGCGTTTGTCGCCGCAAGTCTTGCCGGACTGTTTTCCCCCGGCGCCATCTTGGCGTTTTTGCTCATGGGGCAGATGGTCGACCTGCGCAATGTGTTCATGCTGCCGCAGGCGTTTGGCCGCAGGACGGTGACGCTCGGTTTGGCGGTCGCGACCGTCATGATTTTCGCCGCAGCGCTGATGGTCAATCTATGGTTGACGGGGGGACTTGTCTAGTGGACTCGCATGACCGCCCGGTGCGTTTTGTCATACTCGTCCTGTACGCGGTCGCGGCGACGAAGATGGTCTGGTCTGGAGCCGCGTACCGCTTGGTCATGCCGGAACTGGTTCCCGTGCTGGCGCTGACGGCGCTTCTGTTCTGGCTGTTCGCCGCCGGCCAGTTCCCCTGGCCGCACTGGCGCTTCCGTCGCGGTCTGGGCCGCAACGGCGCTGTGGGGTCACCCGCCGGAAGCGATCGACATGGGGCATCTGCGGTGAGCACCGGAAACACAGAGGTGGCGAAGGGGCATGGCGGCGGGCGCGATGCCGGAGTGGGTTCTTCGGACGGGGGCTTTCCGAACGGGGGTTTTCCGGTCGAGGGCGGGGAACCGGAGCTGCTGCGCGGCGTTTGGCTGTCCGGCCTGCTCTACGCGTTGTTTGCTTTGCCCGCCGCGGCCTATCTGGTCGATTCCGTCTTGCGCTGACAGACGGGGACATGGGCACCGTGCCTCCCGCTGTCCGAAGGACCGTCCTACCACGTCCAGTCTCCGCACAAAGTACCGCACCCAGAGGACGTGGGATAAGTCCACTGCACAGGCGATCTGATTCCAGATATAGCGTTTGAACGAACTGCCCGCGCATTCCCATTCCTCATGGCCGTCCGCAAAACACCCTCACGGCGGCCATGACCGCCATAAGCAGTGTCGTGGGACCGCCGCAAATCTTTCCGATGCGTGGTACAATTGCCACTGAGGTGTGACGGATGATGAACGGCGGCGACATTCGCGTCGCGATCGGCGGTGGTGAGTACGCGCACAACAACCCAGGCTGGATCCACACAGGGGAAGACGAGCTGAATCTGCTGCGACGCGATGACTGGCTGCGTCGATTTGGTGTGGGATCGCTGTCCGCCATTCTCGCAGAGCATGTCTGGGAGCACCTGACGCAGGACGAGGGGCTAACAGCCGCTCGCATTTGCCATGAATTCCTGAAGCCCGGCGGATACGTTCGCTGCGCGGTGCCAGATGGGTACTTCCCAAACGCTGCCTACCAGCATGTGGCGCAAGTTGGCGGTCCGCCTGGCATCCCCAATCACCCGGCGGCCAGCCACAAGGTCGTGTACAACTACCGCACGCTGAGCGACGTATTTGCCCGAGCGGGGTTTGATGTTCTATTGTTGGAATACTGTGATGAATCTGGCGCGTTTCACTCCACAGACTGGGATCCCGCACAAGGGCTGATCTATCGAACCCTGCGCTACGACCATCGAAACCAAAACGCTCAACTCAGG
>JAKACR010000138.1 GCA_021821225.1 Bacillota bacterium
CGCCACGAGCACAGTCTGCACGAGTGGCGCGCCGGGCAGCAGGGCTTTCAGGATCAATTGCGAGGAGACGCCGTTGCCGTAAAACGCCACGTCGATCAGGAACCAACTGCCGCAAGTCCCAAGCAACCGGACGAGGTTGCGCGCCGTCCACATCGACCGATTTCCGGCGGCCCTGTTCGCGGTCGCGGCTTCCGTTCGCTCCCCGGCGCCGGTCAGATCGGCCACCACACTCGCCGCTTCCGCAACATTCTGTTTCACATCCAGCAGGTAGCGGGGAGTTTCCTTGAGCGTCCGCCGCAAGTAGATGACGGACGCCGCCGGGACCGCGCCGAGCCCGAGCATGAGGCGCCACGCGAGACTGTGCGGGATGCCGGTCGAAAGCAGCAGGGACGCGACGAGCGGACCGGCAAGCAGGCCGAGGCCCTGCATGGAGAACACCAGGGTGACCAGAAAGCCGCGGTTTTTCCGGTTGGAGTACTCACTCATGATGACTGAACTGCTCGGATAGTCGCCGCCCACGCCGAAGCCGACCATGGCGCGAAACGCGACAAGCCATGCAAACGATGGCGCAAACGCGGACAGCACCGCGCCAAGCGTGAGCAAAATGACTTCCACGCCGTACATTGCCCGTCTCCCGAGAATATCCATCAGTCGCCCGAAGACGAGCGCTCCCAGGGCGGCGGCCGCGAGAGACGTGCTGTTCAGCACGGCCAACTGCGCGGTGGAGAGATGCCATAAAGGAGTGAGAATGGCCGTCACCGTACCGATAATGAAAAGATCATACGCATCCGTAAAAAAACCCATACCCGTCGTCAGTACCGCACGCCAGTGGAACTTCTGCAAACGGCTCTCATCAAACGCGCGCAAAACATCGGAAGATGAAGACACTGTGAAACGGCCCCCTCATAAAAGTGGTCCACGGTTCCTCGAACCCGGACGATCAACCGGCTATCCGCGGGGACAGCCGCTGCTTCCCGCCGCAACGCGGGGGAAAACTCTATTTCCGCACTGATGATAGCCTTTTTTGCTAAAGAAACCGTGTTGTTTATGTTGTGGAATTGTAAAGGAATATGAAGGCGCCCTCCCGGCGGGACACCGGCAAAATAATTCGCATATCCGCACTCTGCAAATAATCCGCACATCCGGTTGACAAGCGCGGCGTTCTCGTTGAAGATGGCTGTATCCATTGTCGTGTGGTCTACATGTTGTTGCAAACGTTTGCATTGATGTGTACACCTCCGAGGATATGGGATAAACAGAAATTTCACAGGCGAGTGCCCGTAGATATAGCGTTGGACTGAACCCCAAACGCTATATCTGGAATCAGATCGCCTGCGCAGTGGGCTTTATCCCATGTCCCCGAGGACATGGGGTGGATCAAATCCGGCAGACGGATAAAGGGGGAGAAAGCGTTGTCATCTGTTGACCGGGCGCGCCTCAGGCGCATCCAGCACATCATCGCAGCCATCGTGTTCGCCGCATTCATGACTTTTGCGGCGACCATCCCGGCGCTTGCCCAGACCTCGGGCAACTCCACGACGGTCATCGTGCATTATCACCGTTTTGACAACAACTATGCAGGCTGGAATCTCTGGATGTGGCCGTACGCGCCGCAAAGCCTGAACGGCGCGTCATACAACTTCACCGGAACGGATTCGTTCGGGGAGGTCGCGACGGCCCAGATTCCCGGCAACAACACGCAGGTCGGCGTCATCGTCCGCCTGGGAAACTGGCAGGCGGAAGACATCTCCAGCAATCGGTATATCAATATCACCAACGGGCAGGCGCAGGTGTGGCTGGTCGAAGGCAATCCGACCGTCTTCTACTCACAGGCGGCCGCCGACGCGGCGCTCCAGCCCGCCGTCAGCAACGCTTTTCTGGACGGTGCGCACACCGTTTACGCCACGCTCAACCAGCCTGTGGCGCTTGGCGGCACCGACGGTTTTGCGGTGATCGACAAGACAACGGGCCAGACCATCCCGGCCACGGCGGTATTAAACGGCAATCCGGTGCAGGCCGTTGTGGCGGGCGACTTCCAGACGCTTGTCGGCGCAAAGTCGGATTGGAACCCCTCGTCCGCCACCACCGCCATGCACGAGGTCAACCCGGACCTCTACCAGTACACATGCACGCTCAACAAGGGCAGCTACCAGTACAAAATCGCGGTCGGCGGTTCCTGGAACAGCGCCTATCCGGGCCAGAACGTCACACTCAACATCGCGGCAAACGGCACGCAGGTCACCTTCTCCTACGTCCCCTCCACCAACAGCGTGTACGACTCTGTCAACAATCCCGGACAGTCGCTGCCGACATCCGGCCAGGGCGTCAAAACCAGCCTGGTCGAAGTCAAACTGGCGTCGGCGCCAAACGTCACCCACACGCTGCAACTGGTGGCCACAGGCTATGCGGGCGCCCCCGTCATTCCGCGGCGCGTGCTGAATCTGCCGCAGTACTACTACGGCGGAACGCTCGGCAACACCTGGAGTCCCGAAAGCACGTCGTTTCGCGTCTGGGCGCCAACCGCAAGTTCGGCGCAACTGTTGCTTTACAACTCTGCCACCGGACCGCTCACCAAACAGATCCCGATGCAGCAGGGTTCCGGCGGCACATGGAAAGCACAGGTCCCCGGCAACCTCGACGGCTGGTACTACCTGTACCAGGTGACGATCGACGGCCAGCCGCGCACCGCCGTCGACCCGTACGCGACGGCCATCTCGCCGGGAGCTACTCGCGGCATGATCGTGAACCTCGCGGCGACCAATCCTCCCGGCTGGCAGAGCGACCGTCACGTCGGGGTCGCCAATCCGGTCGATGCCGTCATCTATGAGGTCAGCGTCCGCGATTTTTCCATTGATCCAAACGGCGGATTCCAATATCCCGGAAAGTACCTCGCATTCACCGAACGCGGCACACACGGGCCGGACAATGTGGCGACAGGCATCGACAGCCTGAAGCAACTGGGCGTGACGGACGTGCAGGTCATGCCGGTACAAGAGTTCCCCGATCCGAACGGCGCGTACAACTGGGGTTACGACACGCGCAATTTCAATGTTCCCGAAGGCATCTACGCGACCACCCCCTTGGGCACAGCGCGCATCACGCAGTTCAAACAGATGGTGCAGAGCCTGCACAAAGCCCATATCGGCGTGATCATGGATGTCGTGTACAATCATACGTTTGCCGTCCAGGGGTCTGCTTTCAACGCGCTTGTTCCGGGTTACTACTGGCGCACGGACTATGCCGGGAACTACTGGAACGGCTCCGGCGTTGGCAATGAGGTGGCGAGCGAGCGGCCGATGGTGCAGAAATTCATCATCGACTCACTCCAATACTGGGTGACCCAGTACCACGTCGACGGGTTCCGCTTCGACCTGATGGCCCTGCTCGGCATTGACACGATGAAAAAAGTATCGCAGGTACTGCATGCCATCGACCCCGGGATCATCCTGTACGGCGAACCGTGGACAGGCGGCCAGTCCGGCCTGACACCCAGTCAGTTGCTCGTGAAAGGCGCGCAGCAAGGACTGGGTCTCGGCGTCTTCAACGACAATTTCCGCAACGCCATCGAGGGCAATGTCTTTCAGCCGACCGCGCAGGGATACGCCATGGGCGGGCAGGGCTACCTGTCCGCCATCGAAAACGGCATCGTCGGCAGCATTCCGTACAGCAGCTCGATTCACGATTTTGCCGCGGCGCCTTCCGAAACGATCAACTATGTGACAAGCCACGACAACTACACCCTGTGGGACAAATTGAAACTGAGCAACCCGACAGCCACCACCGCACAGCGCATCCGCATGGACGAGTTCGCCCAGGCGATCGTCATGACGTCGCAGGGCGTCGCATTCATGCAGGGCGGCGAAGAGATGCTGCGCACCAAGCAGGGCAACGGCAACAGCTACAACGCGGGGGACGCGGTCAATGAATTTGACTGGGCGCGCAAGGCAGAGTACATGAACGTGTTCAACTACTACGCGGGGCTCATCCACCTGCGTGACGCACACCCGGCATTTCGCATGACCACCGCAGCGCAGATCGTGAAACATCTGCAGTTTCTCCAGAGCCCGGGCAACACGGCGGAATTCGAACTGCTCAACCACGCCAATGGAGACAAATGGAAAAACATCGTGGTTATCGACAATCCCGGAGCGAGGACATCTTTCCAACTGCCGTCAGGCAAGTGGTCCATCGCGGGCACGGTCAGCCAGATCGGCGAAAAACCGCTCGGCTTTGCGACAGGATCGGTCAGCGTGCCTGGAACGACATGCGAGGTGCTGTTCCAGCCCTAACGACGGCGCGGATAAATGACCGCAAATCACCTGCTTTGCCACTGACGCACGACGGCGAGAGAGACAGGGGATTCCTCCCAGTCTCCCCCGCCGTCACCCGTTTTTTGTGCTTGTCACTCACTTTTTGCTCTTGCTATCCATTCCTTTGTATGTTTTAATACTCGCATCTTATAAGATTTTAATATTGTTATAGCGGAGGTTGCTTGTGAAACGGCTTCATCATGTACTCTGTCTTCTTGTCGGATTGCTCTCCCTTGGCATTCTCGCGCTCGGTCTGGCGTCTTTTCATTCACCCGCGCCGCGCCTGTCGTTTACCTATACCGTTCTCTCCGGAAGTCCCCTGCGCCTGTCTTTCCATCTCGCGCCGCTTGGCGGCGTGTTCCTGTGCCTGCTTGGGATCGTCGGCAGCCTCGCCAGTCTTTACGCAGTCGGCTACGGGTCCCAATACCGTTCGCGCAGGCACGGCGTCTGGCTTGACGCCGGCCTATTCGCCTTTGTCGCGGCGATGGCGCTCGTGCTGGTCTCAGCCAATGTGCTGACCTTCATGATGGCGTGGGAACTCATGTCAATCGCGTCCTACCTGCTCGTCGTCTTTGACCACGAGCGGCAGGACACCGTCCGAGCAGGCCTGCTGTACATCGCCATGACGCAGCTTGGCTCCGCCTTCCTGCTCATTGCCTTCCTGCTCATGCACGCCTGGACGGGCAGCTACGCGTTTGCCGCCTTCGCGCGCACCGCCCATACCCTGCCTCCCGCCGGGCAAAGCGCGATCATGCTTTTCGCGTTGATGGGCCTTTTTCTCAAAGCGGGCATCATGCCGCTGCACATCTGGCTGCCGCGCGCCCACCCCGTGGCGCCGAGCCACGTGTCCGGACTGCTGTCGGGCGTCATGATCAAACTTGCGTTGTACGTCCTGCTGCTCTTCGGGTGGGCCTGGTTTCACGCCGATCAGGCCTGGTGGGGCGAGCTCATCACCGCGTTTGGCATCGCCAGCGCCGTGCCCGGCGCCTGGCTGGCAAGTCAGGAAACACGCCTCAAGCGGATTCTGGCTTTCAGCAGCATCGACAACATGGGTTTGCTGGTCATGTGCGTCGGAGTGGCCATGACATCCGCCGCGCTGCATGAGCGCACGCTCGCCGGCGCGGCGCTGGTCGCGGCGCTCTTTCAGGCGAGCAGCCACGCACTGTTCAAGAGCACGCTGTTTCAGGGCGCCGGAACTGTCTTGCACAGCGCGCACACAGACAACCTCAATCAGTTAGGCGGCCTGCTGCGGCGCATGCCGACAACCGGGACCAGCGTGCTCGCCGCGCTGTTGTCGTACGCCGCGCTTCCCCCATCCGGCGGCTTCATCGGTGAATGGCTGCTCTTTTCCGCACTGGGCCGCACCGCTGCGCGTGAACTCCACAGTTTTGCCGGTGCGCTCACACTCTGCGCACTGCTCGCGCTGTTCTTGACGACCGCCTTTTCCGCACTCTCGGCGCTGAGAATTTTCGGCGTCGCATTTCTGGCCGATCCGCGCTCCGAGAACGCCGCGAGCGCGCATGAAGGTCCGCTGTCCATGCGCATTGCCATGGGGCTTGGCGCCGTCTTTACACTTGCGTTGGGAATCTTTGCGGCGACGGCGCTCCATTTCATCGGACAGGCTCTTCCCGCCGGACTCTGGCGCATGCCTGCGACACCGGGCCCCTGGGCCGGCGGGATGACAGTGGCCGCCGTTCTTGTGCCGGGAACTGTTCTTGCCTGGGGACTGCCGCGCATCGTCTCCGGAAGACAGCGCGCACGCACGGCCCCCACCTGGACCTGCGGCGGGCAGCGCGTCGCGTCCATGTCCTACAGCGCGACCGGACTGTCGCAGCCGGCGGCTCGCACCTTTACGCGCGGGGCGCACATGGCCCCCCTGGCATTGCGTTATCTGTACCGGCCGGCATGGGCCGCCGTCGCACGCCTGGCAAACATCATCCGCCAGATCCAGAGCGGCCATCTGCGCTCCTACCTGGTCTACCTGTTTGCCACCGCGCTTGTTCTCCTGTTGCTCGCACGCTGAGACAAGCCGCAGGCAAGACATTGGGTGAAGCCGAAAGAGACGTTACAAAGGAGGCCGGGTCAGTGATTTTGGTTGCGCTACAAATCCTTGCGGTGATCGTCCTGGCACCGCTGCTGCAAGGCTGGATCAAATGGCTGAAAGCGCGTCTGCAGGGGCGCGCCGGGCCGTCTGTCTGGCAGCCGTACCGCGATCTGCGAAAGCTGTGGGCCAAAGAGGCGGTGTGGTCCTCCTCTTCGTCGGCCATTTCGCGCGTCGGCCCGTTTCTGCTTTGCGGACTTGCCGTCACGGCCAGCGCCATGCTGCCCGTCGCCGACAGTTCGTCCGCGTGGCTTGCCGGAAGCAGCATCTTCGCCTTCCTGTCCGTGCTGGCGCTCTCCCGCTTTGCCACCGTCCTGGTCGGCATGGACTCCGGCAGCGCATTTGCGGGCATGGCCGCGGGACGCGATCTGCTGTTCTCGCTTCTCGTCGAACCGACCGCCTTTCTCGCCCTGCTTGCCATCGGCCTGCCAACCGCCTCCAACACATTCCAGGGGATCATCACCCGCCAGCAGACGACGGGCGCAACGCACCTGCCCGTAACCGTCCTTGTTCTTTGTATCCTTTTGATTGTCGCCGTCACGGAGACGGGGCGGCTGCCTGTCGACAATCCCGACACTCATCTGGAATTGACGATGGTGCACGAAGGCATGCTGCTGGAATTGACCGGGCGCCAACTCGCTGCGGCCGTCTGGAGCGCCCAGGTGCGCCAGCTCCTGTGGTTCACGCTGCTCGCGGATGTGTGTCTGCCGTTTGGCGTGATCCACCATGCGGGAATATGGCCGCTTGCCGCCGGACTGCTCCTGTGGGCGGCCAAGTGTTTCGCGCTTGGCGCACTGGTCGCGGCGCTTGAGAGTGGATCGGCCAAGTTGCGCATTTTCGCCGTCCCGCGCCTTCTGTCGTTCGCACTGGCGCTGGCTGTCGTCGCCGTCCTCGCGGACACCGTCTTTTGAAGAACCTGTTCAAAAAGGGGGCAGGTAAGATCCACGCAGTGCAAGGAAGCA
>JAKACR010000139.1 GCA_021821225.1 Bacillota bacterium
TTCATGATTGCGTTGAAGATCATGCCCTGAAGTCCGTCTTTCCCGGCAACGTAGATCGGGTTGATGTGGTGGGACTGGAAGACCTGGCAGTCGTGGATGAACTGGTTCCACGTCATGGGAATCGCAAGGTGGTACTTGGCGAACAAGGTCTTGTTGTAAAATACGCCGGTCGTGGCGTACGTCGCCATCTCGACCCCGTAGATCCCTCCGCGGAATCCTGCGGCCCTCTGCTGCACGCCGGGCAGGAAATTGTTCAGGAACGGCATGCCTTTGAAGTTGACAAGCTGGCCCGACGCCGCAAGGGCCTGCACACCGCCCAGCGTCGCGTGCATGTAGGCAGGCGGCACAAAACTGCCAGGCGCAAATTCGGCCAGAACATCGACTGTCTTCGATTGCACCAATGTGTTGGACAAAGCGCCCCATGCGCCCTGGGCTGTCGGTGCGTACTCCAGTTTGACGGTCACGCCCGGATGCAGTTTTTCAAACGCCTGATCGATGACCTGTGTTGCCTTGATCGCCGGCGGATTCGTCCATTCCGCGACCAGCAGTGTCACCTTTGGCGGTGCGCTGGAAAATTTCCGGGCGGCGGAAACTGATGTCGGATATGCCCCGGAATACGTCAAACCCAAGGCCAAAACGGACAGCGCCATGCCCGACGCTCCGACCGCAAGCCACTTGCGATGCTTCATAATGCCCCCTCCTCTTTGATCACGATAGTCGTATTGTCTTTATGAAACCACTTACACATATTCTTCTACCACACTGCCGCAAAACTGTCAATCATTCATTTTCCCCGCTCTTTTATTGCGGCGCGGAAACGAAACGGGGGTAAACGGATCTGCCATCCACTTATTCTCTAAGAGGTTTCCCGGTCTACAAACGATGGATTGCCACTGGAACAGACTCTCTATTGACGCGCAATGCCGAATCGACTACGATGTCTTTGCTGAAACCAGTTCCATATTGATCAATGCAAACTGTGTTTTATTCCTACTGAATTTTATTAAGGAGTTAACGGTATGGATGATCGGACGACGGGGAAAAGAATCACCATCCGCGAGGTGGCGCAAGCGGCCGGCGTCAGCGTCGCGACCGTATCGCGGGTGCTAAACGGCAATAAGTACGTCAGCGAGGATGTGCTGGAATCCGTCCGGCGCGTGATCGCGGAGACGGGGTACCGACCCAGCCGCCTGGCCCAGACGTTCGCGCGCGGATCGTCCCGCACCGTCACCCTGCTGTACGATGCACTCGATCCGGTTTCAGATTCGGGGGTCTGGTCCATGTTCGCCACGATCCTGTCGCTCGGGCTGCACGATGTGTTGAGCCAAGCCGACTACCAGTTGCGCATCCTCCATATCCCGCCGCAGCTGCATTCTCTGCAGGAAGAGGATATCCACTCCTGGATGATCGACGACGCCCGCATGGCAGAGGGAGATCCCCTCATCATCACGAATCCCCTGGCCGCCGATTCCCTTCTGGGATTCATCGTCCAGCGGCGCCACCCCTGCGTCGTCATCGGAAAATGCGCTTCCCCCCTCGCCCTTCCCCAGATCGACCCGGACAACCTGGAGGGCGCGCGGCTGGCCACCGCACATCTGATCGAACTCGGGCACGCGGACATCGCCTTCTTATGCCCACCCGTGCCCCACACGGTTGTCCAGGATCGCTACCAGGGCTTTCTCGAAGCAATCCAGTTGACAGGAGGACTCAGGGTGCGCGCCTGGCGCATGGAGACCCGCCCCAGCGGCTTTGCCTTTTCTTACGAGAGCGCCCGGCAGCGGGTCCATGAGGCTATTTTGCAAAAACAACTGCCGACCGCCATCGTGGCGTTCAACGATGAAATGGCGTTCGGCGCCATTCAGGCGCTGCACGCGCAAGGCATGCGGATTCCCGAAGACATATCCGTCACCGGATTCGACGACATGCCTCCGGCCCGCATGTACACCCCCCCACTGACGACTGTCCGCCAGGACATCCGCCAGTTGGGACAGCACGCCGCCCGTTCCCTGCTGCGCCAGGTGCAGGGCTACCCCGGCAATTCCCTCACCTTGTTGCCGGTATCTCTCGTCATCCGGGATTCCACATCCCCTCCAGGCGCGGAGTAGCTTTGCAGGTCTTTATTCTGGCGGTGTCATCTGCGTGGAAAAGACGCGAAAAGCGCGGCGGATGGGAGAGTGGATTTTGCGCGGAAAAGCGAGAGTCCGAAAAGAATTATGAGAAAAACTGAGTGGATTTTGAACCGAGAAGCCAGTTGACAAGTCAAAATATTTTCTATAGCTTTTCCCTGTAATCGGTTACACACCTGTCTGAAGTAGCACCAATCCAATCTGTAAGGAGGTAGCATGCATGACCCGTCACCGCGCGTGGAGACTGACCATGGCACTCTCCCTGCTTAGCTGGCTGGCATTGCCGTTGACAGCTCAGGCGGCGCAGGCCCCTGGAGGCGGCTCACTGTATTCGAGCACACCCATCCTGGCCGACAATTTTTCCTCGGGAAGTCTGTCCCCGTTTGTCGCCAATGACGGTCTTAGCCCCGGCGGCACCTGGCAGATCGCCAACAACAGCCTGGTGGCCACCGACTACGGCAGCGGCAGTCCACTGCCGAACCAGATTGCGGCTGTTCCGAACATGCCAGAGAATGTCGTGCTGGACACCACGTTCACCATCAACCAGGTGAACGCCCAGCAGTACTACCGCATCGGATTGTTTGGGCGCGGCAGCGCACCAGGAACAGGCATCTCGCAATGGGATTTGGTGCTGGATCACGGAACGCTCTCCATGATCAACCAGAACGTGAACTACCCCGGCAGTGTGCCGTACTCGGTCTCTGCCGGGCAGTCGTATCACATGATGATGGTGATCGCGGGCAATTGGGTCGGCGGCAAGATCTGGCCCGTCGGCAGCAGCGAACCCTCCCAGTGGATGGTCAGTTCCCAATTCATCCCCACCGGCAATCTGACGTCGGTCGGCTTGGCCGCAGGAAACGCGGATGTGACGTTTCACAGCTTTGACGTATACCCCGCACCGCCCGGCCTTACGGTCACACCGACCCAGCCCGGCGCAGTCTTCTCCGGGCACGGTCCCGCGACCTACACGGCCGATCTGCAGGCGAGCAGTTCCAATCAAGGCGGGCAATACTACGTCAACTATCTCGTGACCGGACTGAACGGTTCCACCATCAGCCAGGGTCAGGTCCCCATCCAGCTTCCTGACGGTGGATCGGCACAAGCGTCAATCGTACTGCCGCTGCAGCAGTACGGGTACTATCACACGACATTCAGCCTGACCAACCAACAATCGACGCTGCGGTACACACCGCAATTCCCGACTTCGCCGCAGCCCCCGACCAAGTCGGGACACATGCCGACGCCGCCGTCGGGACCGGCGTCCCAAAATCAGGCCGGCTCCGGCAAAAACGGGTTGACGCCTCCGCCCGGGCACACCTTGAATCTCCTGCCTTCGGCCCCCGGACAACTGGCTGTACCCGCGGCCGATCTGGCGGCAAGCACGACAACAGCTCCTGTCGAAAACACGACGGCCAGTATGGCCATGGTTTCCGCAAACGCCGCACTCGGCACACTGGATTCGTCATCGCCGTTCGGTGTCAACGGGCCGGGGAACCGCTTCGGGCCGATCACGAGCTCGCTCGAATCGCAATTCACAACCGCCGACACGCTCTTCAAGAAACAGGGGATTGAATGGGCTCGCACGGAATTCATGTGGAACAACATCGAACCGAAACCGGGAGTGTACACCTGGAACACATCCGACGGCCTGGTCACCGCCGCTCACACCACCCACATGAATCTGTTGGGACTGCTGGACTACTGGGGCAATTACGCCAATCCGTTCTCTGTAAACGGGGGGCCGCAGGTCAGCTTCTCAACCTTCCTGCAGGAGTACGACCAGTACATCCAGTCGGTCGTGCAGCGGTACATGCCCGGTGGAACGCTGGCCAAGCAGATGGGCTGGCAACATTACGGCATCACGGCGTGGGAGATTTGGAACGAACCATCCACACCACAGTTCTGGCCCTCGCAAAATCCCACCCAATACGCCGAATTGGTGAAGTCGGCCAGCGCCGCCATCAAGGCCGTGGACCCATCCGCCACCATCCTGGCTTATACGTGGCATCCAAACACCCTGGTCAGCGTCGCCGGAACCAACAGTTTTACGGGCCTCTCAATCCACTACTACTCCTATCCGGCTCCGCCGGGCGAGGCGTACTACTACGGCGGCGTCCAGAGTCTGCGCCAATTTCTCACTCAGAATAACATCGGCTCCGACCCCATCTGGATGACAGAGAGCGGCTGGAGCACCAACAGCGCCACGCAAGTGCAACAGGCGCAGTACTTGGTGCGCGCAGAAATCCAGAGTCTCGCCGGTAGCCTGAACAAGTTTTTCATGTTTTCCTGGTATTATCCGGGAACCATTCCGGGTGGGGGATACGGCGAACTGACGGGCACGATGAATGCGCTGCAACCCAAGGTCAGCTACGCGGCGCTCGCCGGTCTGGCCAAGGAACTCACCGGCTACACGTCAGCCGGTTCTGTCAATCCGATCAACATGGGCTCCGCAATTCGAGCGTTCGCCTTCCAGAACGGGCAGTCTTCGCTCGTCGCCGTCTGGTCGCCCAACGACAGCGGCAGCCTGACGCTCACGCACCCCGACAACGTACAGGCGTATGACTGGATGGGCAATCCCATCGCCCTCACCGGCGGCAATCTGACCGTACCGCTCGGTGGTTCGCCCGTCTATCTCGTGGCCAACATGCCGCCGGCGCAACTTGCCCAGGCCGTCCAGCAGGGAACCGTCACCGGGATCGCGCCGGTCTCCATCAGCATCCAGAACCTGAACCATCTGCCCAACACGCTGCCCAATCTTCACCTCTCCATCACCAACCAGATCAACAAGCCGCAGAGCGGAACAGTGACGGTGAACCTGCCCGCGGGATGGCAGGCGTCGCCAAACTCGACGACAGCGGCCACGTACACGCCGTCGCTCACCTTTGGCCCGCTGGCTCCCAGCGCCACGGTTTCACCCCTTCTGACGCTGTCCCGATTTGAAGCGAATACCACCAACCAGTACTCCGTACAGGCAACGGCCACCCTGAACGAGAGTGGAACGGGGACACACACTTCGGCCGGACCGCCCTCTTCGGGCCAGACCGCGCCGACGACGGTGAGCGCAAGCGTGCCGATATCCGTCTTCCAATCCGTTTACGGCACGCCTCCTCTCACCGGGACATTCCAAAACTGGGGGAATGCATCCCCCGTGTATTTGAACCGTCCCAGCCAGAACATGGGGATCACCAACTGGAACCCCGCCGCGGAATCCACGATTGGATACACGATGTGGAACAAGCAGTACTTCTACTTTGCCGCCAAGGTCAAGGACCCGGTGTTCTACCAGCCGTACACAGGATGGATGATCTGGGCTGGCGACAGTATCCAGATGTACTGGGATCCGCAGAACCTAAAAACGACGGGATTTGTCTACGCAAATGGGGATACCGACATGGGACTCGCGTTGACGCCCGCCGGTCCCCAGGCATTTCGCTGGAGCGGGCCCGGATACGGTCTTCATCCGGATGTCAAGCTCACCATCGTGCACGGCAAAAACGCGGGAGACCTGTGGTACGAGGCGGCCATTCCAATGTCCGACCTGCCGTACTTCAGCGCCACGAACGGCCACCAATATGGATTTGACTTCCTTGTGAACTACAACAACGGCGGTGGCAGGATAGGCTGGATGTGGCTCGCCCCCGGCATCGGCAATGCCTGGGATCCGGCCGATTTCCCCACCTTCACGCTGGTGAATTCGGCCGGGCTCGCCGCGGTGAGGCTCGATACCGGCACCCCGCAGGGCCAGGTCTCCTTTACGCCCAACCAGCAGGGAGCCGTATTGACCGTCACCAATACAGGTCTTGGCGCCATCAAGATCACTCTGTCCAGCGGCACCATCCTGTCTTTGGTCGCGCAAAGCGGAGCGGCAACGAGCGTGACGCCGAAAGGCGCCAATCCGACCGTGCCGATACTGGCAAACGGCACCACCTCGATCAATCTGGCGAACTACGTCACGCCATCCGCGAACATGACGCTGACGGCTTCCGCGGTGCCGACCTCGGGCACATCCGCCGTAATCGCCGTCGACAACGGCGTTCAGCCGTAGAACCCTGTCGAATACGCACAAACAGACCGCCGATGCCTCTGCACCAGCGGTCTGTTTGTGGCGACATCACCGCAAAGGCGATCTGTCGGTCGGCCCGTCCGCCTCAGCGCGACGCATTTCCAGTCAGGCCGTCCACCTCAGCGTGATGCACTGCCGATAAAATCCCGGAAATTCTCCTGGAACAGCCTCTTTACGTCATTCGCGATTTCCTCGCCCGTCAACCGCCAGCCGGTCGCCATCACCCCGCGGTATTGCTCGATGAGCGCTGTCGTGATCACCCTGCGGGCATGCCGCCACTTGTACACGAGTTGCTCCAGAATGCGGGCATCGGAGT
This sequence comes from Bacillota bacterium, assembly GCA_021821225.1. Next base: position 6,506 of record JAKACR010000139.1, read on the forward strand.
GTTGCGGAATGAAGCTCGTACCGAGCATTTCCAGTCGCATCCTTGTCGTCTCCAGCACAAGCGACGGATTGTTCATGAACCACCAGCAGCCGAATACCATCAAATTGCGGAACTTGCGGCCCAGCACGACCAGTTCGTGCTGATTTTCCCGTGCCAGTACCGTGGCGAAAAAGCGGTTGTGCGGGTGGCCTGCGCACAGCCTCCCGAGCCACTCCAGATCCGCCGTGCCGCTGCCGTCGCCGGCCAACTGCAGCGCCGGATTCACCTGGCGCCTGACGCCGACCATCACGGCAAACGAAATGCCGAGTTCCCTGCAGACAGGAAGCACACCGTCCTCAAGCAGCGTCGTCTGCGCCTCTTCTCCCGGATAGTCGAAATCAGGCGGCAAAGACACCGCCATGTAAACCGCCCGCATGCGTTCGACCCATTCGCGCAAAAAGCGGCGCACTTCCGCCAAGCCCGTCTCGTCCCCGCGGACCATCCGCTCCGGCACCGCATACCCAATCCGTCGCAGTTTGACGGACGCTCCCGCCCAGTCGAGCAGCAGCGGATCGATCCGCAGCGCCGCGCGAAACCGCCTGTCGGCATGAATGTCCTTTGCGCGGTCCGACAGCCACACCGCGCGTTCCGCATCGTCGAGCGGATCGTTGGTCATCACGACCTCCTGCACGCCGGCCGCCTGAAAGACGATGCGGACAGCCTCCGCCACCGACAGAGAGGAAAAAAACTGTCGCGTCTTATCCAACCCGGCATTCGGGTCCAATCCCAATCCCCCGAGTGCGGTGAGGATCCCCCGCGCCGCCTCGGAGAGCGGCGAACGACTGCGAAACAACAGGGTCCATATATGATTC
>JAKACR010000140.1 GCA_021821225.1 Bacillota bacterium
AGGCCATGGTAGTTTTGAACAGGCTCTATAGGAAGCGGTCCACACTGATCCTATACTTTCCGTTGCAGAGAGGGTGCTTGTGTGTTAAGCATTCACTATACTGAAGATGTGGAGTCAGTCGTGTTGCAGAGGATGAGTGCCTTGATCCGGAACCAGGCGAGTGAGCTCTGGATAAAACCCGTGCCGGAACTAAAGTATCTGAACGCGGACAATGTGGCGCGTTATCGCTTGATCATGCGGTTTTTCTATGAAAATCACAGCAAGATGAAGTATTGGCTAAAGCCGGAGGACGTGTTTGCAGGCGTCTTGGCCTGGGGATTGTCGGCGGATTACACGGAAGAGTTGTGCCAGCGCGATCTCGAAATGCTCGTCGAGTGGAAGAATCTCACCAGCCGGCATGACGGCGGAAGGGCGGGGTCCATCGAGGAGTACCTGCGCAAGCGGTTCCGCTATCAGATGACGCCGTATGCGATTGAGATCGAGCGGATGCTGCAGTCGCTGGAGCAGATCCAGGGCTACGGGGGATCGCTCGAACCGGCGCTGTTGGAGCGGATCGCCGGATATATGGCCCGGATTCGCGACGCGGACGGAAACTTTGCATCTGGAGCGGCGCTGCAGTTGTGGAAGGATCTTCAGGGAGCGTTTCGGCAGTTGCACGAGAATGCGTCCGATTATCTGGCGAGCCTGCAGACCTCGCGGGCCGAGGAACTGATGCTGACAGATCGGTTTCTGGTCTTCAAGGACATGCTGTCCCAGTATCTGCGCGATTTTGTGAAAGGGTTGCAGCAGTATGGCGGGCATGTCGAGGGAATGTTCCGCGCGGAGCCGGAAAGGGTATGGCAGGCATTCCTCGCGGCGCTCGCGCAGGATGAGGCGCGGCTGCCGACGCTCGAACATACGCTGTCGGATGAGGAGCGCATGCAGTTGCATCAGGAAGAGTGGCTGGTTTTGCAACAGTGGTTTGTGGGAACGGCGACGGAGCCGAGCGATGTGCATTACCTGGAACGGCAGACGAAGGACACGATCGCCCGCGTCGTGCGGTACGCACTGGCGATTCAGGACAAGCATCGCGTGGGGCAGAGCCGCAGACGGGAACTGGAGCGTCTCGGACGCCTGTTTCTGGCCATGGAACACGCAGAACCTGCGCATCGGTTGGGCGCTTATGTGTACGGCCTGTATACGGCGCGCTGCTTTCAGGGAGAGAGCGAGGCCGCGTCAGACGCGGCGGATTTTTCGATGTGGGATGAGACGCCCATTTTGCGAAGCCTGAGAGCCCGCGCCAGGGGGCAGCGCCGGTCCGCTGGCACGGAAGCCGTCCGCAGCACCAGGGTAGAGCGGGCGGAAGCCACGGCCGCCATTTTGCAAAAGAAGGAACTGGAACAGGCGCTGATGCGGGAATGGGCAAAGCGGGGGGTGCTCCGGATGAGCGAACTGCCCGCGTTGACCGTGGAGCATCGGGTGCTGTTGCTGCAGTGGATCGGGAGGTGTCTCGTCAATCGCTCGAAATCGACGCGAACGCCCGATGGGCTTGAGATTCGGCTGACCCTGCCGCGAAGCGGGGAACGGACGCAGGTGGAATTTACCGACGGGCAGTTGGACATGCCCGACTTTACCTTGATCATCCGAGAGGTGGCGATGTCGTGAACATGGGCGGGCGACAGCGGCCGGCAACCGGATCGGAATCGTTCGCCGATGACAGGCGCGCGGCCGTACAGGCGCTGCTCAACCGCCCGTTCATCCAGCGGCAGCGGGATACGGACCTTTATCTGATCATTCGGGATCACTTCCGGGTGCTGCGGGACTGGTTCTACGAGCAGACCGGGTGGACGCTGATCCTGACGCGGCAGTTCGCGAAACTGGAGAAAACACCCGGCCGCTGGCAATCGTGGATGGCCGTCGAAGGCTTTCGCGACGGGCGCGACTACGGTTATTTCACGTTTGGTCTGTGGTACCTTGAGGGCCTGAACGACGGGCAGCAGTTTCTGCTTTCGGAAATGGCCGAAGCCATTCGCGAACACCTGGTTGCCGACGGCGTCTCGGTGGACTGGACGCTGTACGACCATCGCCTGTCGATGGCAAGGGCGCTTAGAAAACTGCGCGATCTCGATGTGCTCCAGGCAGTGGAAGGCGACGAGACTGACTGGGCGCGCGCCAGGTCGGAAACGGGAGTGGATGTGCTTTATCAGGCGTCAGCGCTGGCCCGCCATGTGCTCCAGAAATTGCCGGCCGATGTCTTTGACGACGGGGTGACGACGGCGGAACCGGAGAGCGGGGCGGCGAATGCAGGAACCGATCCCGTTATGCAAAGGCGCCATCTCGTCATGCGCCGGTTGCTTCAGGAGCCGGTGGTGTACGACTGGCAGTGGAATGAGGACGAACGGCGGTACGTACAGACGCAGCGCGCGTCGCTGATCGACCGCATCCAGACGTTCACCGGCCTAGAAGGGCGCCGCTTCCGCGAGGCGCTGTTGTTTGTGTGGCCCGCTTCCACAGCCGAGATGGATTTGTTTCCCACGCAAGGGATGCAGTCGGATATCCTGATCCTTCTGGCAGGCGAGGTTCGGCGCAAGCTGGACGCCGACGAACTGCGGTACGAACGGGACGAGAACCACAGTCTGCTGCTTACGCGGAGCGAATGGGAAGCGTTGATGGTGGAGTTGCGCAGCCGGTATGGCGAGTGGTGGAGCAAAGAGTATCGCGAGATGCAGACCGTGGCGCTCGCGTCCGACATTGTGAATCACCTCGCGGAATGGAACCTCGGCGAATCTCTCGCATCCGGAGGAGTCAGGCTGTTCCCGGCGCTGCTGCGGTGGGCCGGATCATACCGCTGGGAAGGAGGAGATGAGGCATGACCGTGAGTCGATGGCATCTGCACCGGGCCGGCATGCTCAACTTCTGGTTTTACGACGAAGCGGAGTTCCGGATGGAGGGCGGGAGGCTGATCCTACGGGGCGCGAACGGATCGGGCAAATCGGTCACGATGCAGAGTTTCCTGCCGCTTGTGCTCGATGGGGACAAGCGGTCGTCACGCTTGGATCCGTTTGGGTCGCGAGACCGCAAAATCGAATACTACCTGCTCGGCGAAGGAGACGGCGCCAGGAATGAGTGCACAGCGTACCTGTACCTGGAGTTTCTCGATCCGTCGGCGAACAAGTACCTGACCGTCGGTATCGGTCTCAAGGCGAAGCATGGGGCGCAGCAGGTCGGATTCTGGGGCTTTGCCATCACGGACCAGCGCCGCATCGGCCACGACTTTTTCTTGTATGATCGCGATCTGTGGGACTCGCCGGACCAGAAAGTACCGCTTGACCGCGCGGGTCTGGAGGCGGCGATCGGCAGTGGCGGCAAGGTGGTGCGCGAGCAGGGCGAGTATCGGAATATGGTCAACCAGTTCCTGTTTGGTTTCGAAGATCCGGAAGCTTACAAAGAGTTCCTCAATCTGTTGATCCAGTTGCGGTCGCCGAAACTGTCCAAGGATCACAAACCGTCTGTCATTTATGAGATCCTCAACGATGCGATGCCCGCCTTGAGCGGCGAAGATCTCCGCCCGCTGTCGGAGGTGCTGGAGGATCTGGATGAAATCGGCGATAGGCTGGAGGAATTGGCGCAGCACCGCACGGATCTGGAGTCGCTTTCCAGCATTTACGATCAGTATAACCGGATGCGGCTGTACCTGCTCTCGTCGCAGGTCGTTCAACATTATGCGGACGTCCAGGGGCGCGACAGGGAAACCGGAGCGCACCGGACCGCACGCGATGAATTGCAGCGGCGGATTGACCTGATCGGGAAACGCATTTTGCAGGTGCGGCAAGCGGTTCTGGAGGCGGAGACGAAGATCGACGCCATCGATCGTTCCAAGGCGATGGAGATGCAGCGCGACTTCGAGAATGCGAGCGTGCGGCTGGATGAAACAAAGCGGGAGATCCGTGGCATTGTCGGGCGCAAGGAGGAGCACACTCGCGAGTCGGGCGCGAAGCGGGAGCGGCTCGCGCAGGCGGAGGCGGAGCAAAGGCAGCGCGAGGCGGAGGCAGGTGGACACCGGACGAAGCTGGACGGGCTGGCGGCCGTTGCGGAATTTGCCGATCACGCTGTCTATACCGAGCTTTGGAAGGATCCGGAGGCGCGTCTGGCGCCGCGCACCTGGGAGTCGTTGCAGCAGGACGTCAAGCGGCAGGAGAACGCACTGAAGCAGGCCCGGGAACTGGGTTTGCGCGAGCGTCGGCAGAAGGAACGGGCCGACTCGGCCGAGAAGGTCGTGAGCGATGCGCGCGAGGCGCGGGATCAGAAGGATCGGCAGCACAAGGAGCGACAGCGTGAGTTGGAAGATGCGCTCACCGTCCAGGAGAATGCGATTTTGGTCTGGCGCGACAGTCTCCGTGAACTGCCCGTGGAGAATGCGCAGTGGCGGGAGTCGCTTCGCCGTTTGCAGCGGTATCCGGAGGCAGCGTACGCGGACGTGGTCAGTCCGATACGAGACGCGCTGTCCGCGGCAAATAGCGTCGTCGAGAGCCGGCGTGCGGAGGCGCGGCAACAGAAGCGGATGTTGGAAGAGGCGCGCGCGGCGTGCGGGAGGGAACTGGCGGAGTGGCAGAATCAGCGGGAGCCGGAGCCACCCAGGTCCGGAGCGAGAGCGGAAACCCGCCAACGTCGGCTGGAGCAGGCCGCCGGAAAGCCGGCCGGAGGTCCGCTGTACACACTCTGCGAGTTTCATCCCTGGGTGGACGAGTCGACGCAAGCCGCGATTGAAACGGCGCTGCATCAGGCGGGCGTGCTGGACGCGTGGGTTGGCATGGATGGATGGAAGCCTGACAGTGCGAGGGCCGATGAACCGTCCGGCGAGGAAGAAGTCTGGATCCGCCCCAATCCGCTTTTGTTTGGCGAGACGCTTGCCGAGTATCTGAAGCCCGCACCGTCGAAGGAGAGCGGATTGACGCCGGTGAAAGTGGACGATGTGCTGCGCACCGTTGTGATGACCGACTGGACTGCGGATGACGCAACCACGGTCGCCGAAGATGCGCGGATGCGGATGACGGTAGGCGGGCGTTTTCAACTGGGCCCGCTTGCCGGCATGTCGGCGGTCAAGCCGCAGGCGGAGTGGATTGGCGTGGAGGCGCGGCGGCGGACGCGGCTTGCGCAAATTGAGCGGTTGCAAGCGGAGATTGCGGACCTTGAGGCGCGGATGGAAGAACTGGCGGCGGTGCTCAGACAGCTTGATGAGCAACAGTGTCAGATGGCGGCGGAGTTTGAGGCGTTTCCGGAGGAGAAGCCGCTTCGCGCGGCGAGTGACGCTTTACACAACGCCCGGCTGGATCTGCAGAATGCGCTCGGGACGGAGGAGCGCGCCACGGAGTCGTTCAAGGAGGCGCTGCGGCAATGGAGGGATCTGCAGCGGCAGTTTCTGGAGTCTGTCTCCCACTGGCGGCGGATTCAGTCTGTGGAGCATCTTGAGGATGGAATTGACCGGCTGCACGAGTATCAGTTGAGCTGCCGTGACCTGAAGAGCGCGTATGCCGCGCAGGCCAAGGCATCGCTGGACATCCGGACACTGACGGCAGAGTTGGCGGTTCTGGATGGGAAGGTGCGGCAGGAGGAGAGCGCACTGCACGGGGCGACCGAACGGTGTGCTTCGTTGCAGGCGGAGGTCGACGCGCTGCGTCAACTCCTGACGGAGTCCGGCGCGATGGAACTCGTGGCGCAGTTGGCGGCGCTTAAGGTGGAGCGCGAAGCGGGCAAGATGGAAGAGGTCGGCTTAAACGAGGAAATGCATGGCCTGCGGGAGGAGCGCGGACGGATCGAGACGACGCTGGAGGTGGCGGAGCGGGCGCTGGTGGATGTGCGGGCGCGGCTGGAAACGGCTTCGGGTCTGCTGCGGGAGGAGTGGCGGCTTGGTTTTGTCGATCCGCCAGAAGGCGTCCAGTCGTCTGACGCGGTCAAGATGGCGCAGGCGTATGTGCGCTTGGAGCGGTCCCGCCTTGAATCGCGACAGATGCATGCCATCGATTCGCGGCTGATGGAAGTGTTCAGCGTGACAAGCAACGGCCTCCGCGAGTACGCGCTTGAGCAGACGTACGATGAGACGCGGCAGCGCCGGTTTGTCCAGTCGCTCCGCGACAGGGCCAGGCCCGTGGCCCCCGCCGCCTTGCTCCGTCACTTGCAGCAGATGGAGGAGGAGCAGCGGGCGTTGATCAGCGAAAAGGACCGGGAACTGTACGAGCAAATTTTGCTGCACAGCGTCGGACGGGCCATCCGCGACAGGATCAATCGTGCTGAACAGTGGGTGGATCAGATGAACCGGTTCATGGCGGTGCGCAAAACATCGAGCGGACTGGTGCTGTCGCTGGCGTGGACGCCAAAACCGGCACAAAGCGAGGCGGAACTCAACGCCGATGAACTGGTGGCGCTGTTGCGAAGGAGTCCGGAGACGTTGCGGGAAAAAGAGATCGATCAGATGATGAACCACTTTCGCTCTCGCATCGACTGGGCAAAAGAACTGGCAGGCGACGGTGCGACGCTTCGCCAGGGCATCACAACTTTGCTCGACTATCGGACTTGGTTCCGGTTCACGCTGTATTTCAAAAAGGGCGATTCGCCCAAGCGAGAGTTGACCGACAGCCGGTTCAACGTGCTGAGCGGCGGTGAGAAGGCGATGGCGATGTACATTCCGCTGTTTGCGGCAGTGGACTCCCGCTACAAGGACTCGCGTCCGACCGCACCGCGCATCGTCTCGCTTGATGAGGCGTTCGCGGGCGTGGACGAGCAGAACATGAGGGACATGTTCCAGCTTTTGACCGACATGGAGTTCGACTATATGATGACGAGCCAGGTGCTGTGGGGTTGCTACGAATCGGTACCGGAACTCTCCATTTATGAGGTGCATCGTCCGAATGACGCGGCCTTCGTCACACTGATTCCATACTATTGGAACGGGATTACACGAAACCTGGTCGTGGACGATGACTGGCAGGCCGTCCGCGAGATTGCGGCGGCCAGCCAGTCCTGACGGCGGGAGGCGCTAACGGGTTGGATGCAGGCAGGGATGGAGCGCTTGGCCAGTACCTGCGGCAGCCGGGGTTTTCCCGGTTGTGGCCGAAGGTGAAGGAAAAGCTGGAGCGGATCGGCCGGATTGGCGGTAAGGTAACACTGACCGCCCTGAGCGCGCAGGAACGGGAGGCGCTGCAGGGGCTGTTGTCCATCAATCTGCACGGCGAGACCAGCGTCGGCGTGGAGCTGAAACGTCTGGACGAAGCGCTGAGGCAG
>JAKACR010000141.1 GCA_021821225.1 Bacillota bacterium
CTGGCGCGGGCAATCCGCTCGCAAGTGCTGACCTTGCGCGAGCGGGATTTCGTGGAGGCGGCGCGCGGGCTGCGGCTGGGTTCCGGATTGATCACGCGGCGGGTGATACTGCCCAACATGCTGTCGTATGTGGCGATGAACTTCATGGTCTCGATCACCGGCGCCATTTACGCGGAGGTGGGGCTGCTGTTCATGGGCATCGCACCGTTTAGTCCGATCAACTGGGGCGTGATGATGAACTTGGCGGAAGGGACGGCGGGTGCGCTGTACACGTCAAGTTCGATTTTGTACGTGCTGTCGCCCATCTTTGCGATCCTGTTGCTGCAGGCGTCGATCGTGTTCATCCTGGGCGGGTTTGACGAACTGTTCAATCCGCGGCTGCGAAAGCGGGGTGCTCACGCGTGAACGGGAATGACGCCCTGTTGACAGTGAAGGATCTGACGGTAGAGTTTCCGACCGGGTCGGGTCCGCTGCGTGCGGTGGACCGGGTGAACTTTGTGTTGCGCCGGGGCGAGATGCTTGGGGTGATCGGGGAGAGCGGATGCGGCAAGAGTACGGTGGCGTTTGCCCTGCTCAACAGTGTGATTGAGCCGGGCCGGATCGTGGCAGGATCGGTGGACTACGCAGGACACGGGGACCTGTTGCGGATGAACACGGAGGCGCAGCGGCTGTTTCGCTGGCAGCATGTGTCGGTGGTGTTTCAGGCGTCACAAAACACGCTCAACCCGTTGCAGCGCATCGGGGAACAGATTCGGGAGCTGGGGCGCGCACACCGGGTGGCACGGCCGGAGACGCTGGTCCGGCAGGCCGGCGAACTGTGCGGACGGATGCAACTGGACGGGGCGCGTGTGATGCGTTCGTATCCGCACCAACTGAGCGGAGGCATGAAGCAGCGGGTGGGGATCCTGTTTGCGCTGCTGCTGCATCCGGAAGTGGTTATTTTTGACGAGCCGACGACCGCGCTGGACAGTCTGAGCCAGAACGCGGTATTGCGGATCATTCAGGAGATCCACGGGCAGGAGGGGTTGACGGGGCTGTTCATCACGCACGATCTGGCGATCGTCGCTGAGGTGGCGGACACCGTGGCGGTCATGTACGCGGGACGGATGGTGGAGTTGGCGCCGGTGCAAAAGATCTTCAGCCATCCGAGCCACCCCTACACGCAGGCCCTGCTGGCGTCCATTCCCCGCTTGACCGGCGATCCGCACGCCGCGAAGGGGCTTGCCGGACAGCCGCCGAAAGTGTTCGGGCAGCAAACGGGCTGTCCGTTTCGGAATCGCTGTCCGGTGCGCATGGAGATCTGCGACCGGGAGGATCCGCGGTGGACGGAAGTGGATGGCGGCGCGGTCGCGTGTTTTCATGCCGAAAAAATGGCCGGGGCAGCAGGGGAGAAAGGGGAGGAATGGCGTGCTGGCATGTGAGGATCTTCGCTTGGCATTTCCGGGCCCCCGCACGTTTTTGAAACGCACGCGCCTGCCTGTGGTGCGGGGCGTGTCGTTGAAGGTCGGATCGGGCCGTGTGGTGTGTGTCGTTGGGGAGAGCGGGTGCGGGAAGACCACATTCGGGAAGATGGCGGCAGGGTTGATTCGGCCGCTGTCCGGGCGGGTGGAGGTTGATGGCGTGCCGCTGTTTGCGGGAGGATCCAATAAATGGCAAACAGCAGCTTTGAAGGTGCAGATGATCCACCAGGACCCATTTTCGGCCCTGAATCCGGTGCATACGGTCGGCGAGGAACTGGCGCTGCCGCTGTTGCGCCATCATGTCATCGGAAAATCCAAGGTGCGGGAGGAGTCGGCGCGACTTCTGGCGCTGACGGGACTGGATGCGTCGGCGGTGGTGGACAAGTTTCCGCACGAACTCAGCGGGGGGCAGCGGCAAAGGGTGGTCCTGGCGCGTGCGTTGACGGTGCGGCCGCAGTATCTGGTGGCGGACGAGGCGGTGTCGATGGTGGACGTGTCGTCGCGGTTGATCCTCCTGGACCTGATGATGGAGGTGTGCCGGAGCCAGGGGATCGGGCTGCTCTTTATCACGCACGACTTTGGGGTGGCCCGCTATGTGGCGTACGACGGAGAGATTGCGGTAATGTACATGGGGCGGGTGGTGGAACAGGGGCCGACCGAGTCGGTGATTCACCGTCCACAGCACCCGTACACGCGCATTTTACTGTCGGCGATCCCGCCATTGCAGACGGGGCCGGATTTTCAGATGGAGAAACTGGAGCCGCGTTCGTACGAGGTGCCGAATCTGGCAAACATGCCGGCAGGGTGCGCGTTTGCCGCCCGCTGCCCGTTTGTGGAGCCGCGGTGTACGACGACGATGCCGGAATTGAGATCGGTCGACGGTTCGACGCACCAGGCGGCCTGCCATGTGGTGGCGGCACAGGAGGAGGAGCACGCGTCGTGATCAACTTCGGACGGTCTGCCCGAGCTCCGGTCGTTTGCGCTGTTGGACGTTCGGCGGCTGTCCTGTTTTTATTATGGGAATGAAAGGCGATGTGAAATGGGCTTCCAGATCGCGCTCACAGGCGATGAATGGCAGGCAACCGGATGGTACACGAAGCAGTGGCGGATGCACACCTCAATGGAGTTGCATGCGGGGATCCCGCCGGTGGTGCCTGCGGTTCAAGCCACTGTTCCGGGCGCGGTCCAGGCGGATCTGCTGCGGGTCGGCTGGCTGAAAGATCCGAACGTCGGGTTGCAGAGCCTTGACATGGAATGGGTCAACAACCGGGACTGGATCCTGGAGAGGCGGTTTCGCGTCCCGCAGGACTGGGTCCTGGACCGCTGTGAACTGGTGTTTGAGGGATTGGACTACGCGGGCGAGATCTATCTGAACCGCAAGCGCATCACCGGGTTTGAGGGCATGTTCAAGCCGGTGGTCCTGGACATCACCGACCAGATCCGCACGGGCCCGGACGCGGACAATGTGCTGCAGGTGGTCTTTTTCACCGCGCCGCATGTGGATGGGCAGATTGGGCCCAGCCCCACTGTTCATCGGTTGAAGTCCCGTTTCAACTACGCGTGGGACTGGTGCCCCCGGATGGTTCCCGTGGGCATCTGGCGCAATGTGTTTTTGCGCACGTTTTCCGGGGTGAAGATCGTCGACTTCTTTCCCGAGGCTGCATTGGATGCGGATCTGCGCCAGGGCGTGCTGAGGATCCGCCAGCAGGTGGAGGTGGTGCGCCCCGGATTGTACCGGGCCGTCTTTCGGATGATCGACGGCGAAGGGACGGAACGCTGGAGCGGGTCGCTGGATCTCGACCTGCGCGGTGGCATGCGGCAGATCGAGCACGAGGCGAAGGTGGGAGAGGTCGAAAAATGGTGGCCCAATGGGTGCGGCGACCATCCGACCTACCGGGTCGAGGTCGCGCTCCTGGACATGGACGCCGGGGTCTGCGACACAGCGACCAAGACAGTGGGTTTTCGCGCGATCGACTGGGTGCGCAATGAAGGGGCCCCGGAGGACAGCCTCCCGTACACGCTCTTCGTGAATGGTCGCCGCATTTTCCTCAAAGGGGTGAACTGGGTGCCGCTCACCCCCCTCTACGGAACGGTCCGCCCCGGGGATTACGGCCCCTTTCTGGAACGGTTCGCGCAGATGAACGCGAATCTCCTGCGGGTCTGGGGTGGCGGAATCTATGAACACGAGGCGTTTTACGAGGAATGTGACCGGCTGGGTCTTCTGGTGTGGCAAGAATTTCTGCAATCGTCAAGCGGTCTGACCAACAGCCCGCCCGACAATCCGGAATTTCTGAGGGAACTGGAAGAGATCAGCCGCGCGGGGGTGCTCCAGCTTCGGTCGCATCCGAGCCTCATCGTCTGGTGCGGCGGCAATGAACTGGCGTGGGAAGGCCGCGTTCCGGTCGACGAGCGGCACCTCAATATCAAAATGTTAAAAGGGATTGTGCAGGAACTTGATCCTGCGCGGCAGTTTTACCCGACCAGTCCATCCGGTCCGCGGTTCAGCCTCTCGCTGCCGGATGTCGGGAAAGGGGTGCATCACGACATTCACGGCCCCTGGATCTACCGGGGCGACGGCGCGCATTATGAAGAGTTCAATCGGGATGATTCGCTGTTTCGCTCGGAGACGGGGGCGCCTGGCGCGTCGCGGTGGGAGGCGATCCGGCGGTATGCCGGGGACTTGGCCGTGTGGCCGCCGAAGAAGGACAACCCGTACTGGCTGCATCGCGGTTCCTGGTGGGTTCAGTGGGATGAACTGAACCGGCTGTTTGGGCCGTGGAACGAAGAGGAAAACGAGATCGGGCCGTATCTGCAGGCCAGCCGCTATCTGCAGATGGAGTCCCTGCGCTATGCGCTGGAGGCGACGCGCCGCCGGGAGCCGCAGTCCTCCGGATTCATCGTGTGGATGGGCAATGAGCCGTATCCCAACAACGCCAACACGTCGCTGATCGAGTTTGACGGAACGCCCAAACCCGCGTACTACGCGTTGAAACAGGCGTTCGCGCGACAGCATGTCTCGGTGCGGTACGATCGCGTGTCCTACCGGAGCGGCGAGCGGTTCGTGGGCCGGATCTTCCTGCACGACGAAGAGAACGTCACGGAGAATTGGACTGTGATGGCGCGCGTGTTTGGTGCGAATGGAGAAGTTCTCAAAGAAGAGGGTTATGCGTCGGGCAATGGGACGAGGGGGAAGGCTATGCGAACCCTCGTGGCGAGTGGCGAGCCGGGGACAACCGCGGCAAACGACGCAATGATGGGGGAACTGGGGACAGCCGCGGCGAGCGGTGGGAGGACAGTGGAAGAAGCGGGGACCTTGGCGTGGCTGGTAGAGCCTTGTCCGCACGATGTCTTTCTGTTGAGAGTGGAGTGGATGGATGCGGAGAGTCACCTTGTAGCATCCAACGACTACCTGTTCACCGTCGACGCGGACCATCCGCTGGAACCGTTGCGCCGGCTTCCCGGCGCGCAGGTGGAGTTGACGAGCGGAGATCGCGCCGGACAACTGGTTGTGGCGAACCGCTCGCGGGTCCTGGCGGCCGGAGTGTTCCTGTACGGAAAAGACGCCTCGCAGTTCCTGCATTTTGACCGCAACGCCCTGGTCCTGCTGCCGGGCGAGCAGGCGGTGATCGGGTGCTCCGATCCTTTTGTGAGGCCGGAACACCTTATCCTGGAGGGGCTCAACGTTCTCTGAACGGGGTTCGGGCAAACCATCGCCAAGGGGACTTTATCACATGTCCCCGAGGAGGTGGTCGCCTACACGGCCAACGCGCTGTCCAACAATCTGGAGCACGGCATCCTCGTCGGTGGGCCGGGTGAACATACGCCCATCGGAAACGTGGGTCAACAGTAACTCATAAAAAACGTTCATCTCAAGGGGAGGACGAAAGACATGACGAAACAGATTCGCTTCACAAAACCGTTGGCGCTGCTCACCGGCGCGGGGTTGCTCACGGCGGGGATCGGCGGAACAAGCGCCGCTGCCGCAACCGGCGCTGCAACGGCATCGGGAACGTTGACCACCCATTCGCCCACGGGTTATAGCCCGGCGGCCGACTGGAATCCGTTTTCACTGAGTTCTACGGTCTTGAGTGCGGTGGGGTTCATCGCGTTTTCCCCGCTGGCCATCATATCCAACACGAACAAGGATTTTGGCAATTACTACTACGGACAACTGGCAAGTTCCTGGGGGTACACGGACAAGTATCACCAGTTCGTGGTCCATCTGCGGTCCAACCTCAAGTGGAACAACGGCGCCCCGCTGACCAGCCGCGATGTGTTGGTGACCTGGGAGCTGTATGCGCTGCAGGGATTTTGGGCGGGGCTGGGCATCACCAGCGTCACCGCGCCAAACGCGACCACGGTGGTATTCAACCTGAACCCGTCTGTGCCGTATGCGGCTCCGCGGGAGCAGACGATCCTGACCCAGGTGATCGTTCCGGATTCTTTGTACCAGAAGTTTCTCCCGAGTTCGCGGGAGGTCCGGCACATCACCCAGAACCTCTCCCATTCCTTGCCTCCCAACGCCGACAAGGCGGCGACGGCAAAGGCGAGTCAGATCAGTGCGCTTGACACGAAGCTTGTCACGGCCTTGGAAGCGTACAATCCAGGCCAGAGCGGGCTCGTGACGGCCGGGCCATACGAGGTGACCGGGTTCTCGCCGAGCGAGGTGGACCTGCAGAAAAACCCGTACAACTGGGCGGTCGCCAATATCCACGTACAAAATGTCGTGATGCGTAACCAGGTCAGTACATCGGCCGCCCAAAATGCCTTGGTGTCCGGCGTCTACGACGTGGCGGGCGGCTACCAACCACCCACGCCCCTCTTCAATGCGATCATGAACCGCAACCGGCCGTACATGCACTACGTCAAGCCGCAGGGCTTTCTCACGCTCATGGGGAGCATGTTCTCCGCCCGGGCCTACCCCTTCAATCTGCTTCAGGTGCGTCAGGCGTTCGAATACCTCCTGAACCGCAAGACTGTCAACACCATCGCCGATCCCGTGGCCGGCACACCGGTGGCGATTCCGGCCGGCGTCCCTGAAAGCGTGCTGCAGGCGTACCTCACGCCTGCCCAGATCAAGACCCTGAACCCGTACAACTACAGTCCGGCCAAGGCTGCGGCGCTCCTGCGTTCCGCCCACTTTACGCAGAGAGGCGGGAAGTGGTACCTGCCCAACGGCAAACCGTTTACGGTGACGGTGTCCAGCTTGGTGCAGCAGTCCAGTTGGAGTCTGATGGCCAGTGCGGTGGCGAGCGAACTGACGCAGTTCGGCATTCCGTCCAAAGTTCAGCTCTGGCCGGTTACCTCGTTAGCCAACAATCTGACAGCCGGGAATTATTCGGTATTTGAAGGATACAACTATTTCTGGCCGTACCAGGTGTGGAATGGATTTGCGACGCGGTTTCAAAGCTTCGGCAGCGACCTCTCCTACACCGCAACCGGCCAGCCCGTGATCACCACCGGTCATCCCGGCATGAGCTACCCATGGAAGACCTACGTGCCGGGCGTCGGCACGATCAACCCGATCCGTCTTTCCTGGGAGTTTTCCCACACGCCGAGTATCGTCAAGCAAAAGCAGATCGCGTACGACCTGATCAAGTTTACGAACTACAACGCGTGGCCCGGATCGCTCATTGCCCAAAATCAATCCTTCTTCTATTCGACCAAGCGGTTTACCGACTGGCCGACAAAACGCTCGTTCTGGACGTTGGGCGGCGATGGGAGCGGAGAGCA
>JAKACR010000142.1 GCA_021821225.1 Bacillota bacterium
GCCCACCTGCACGGCGGAACGCTCGCGGGCGTGCGGGTCCTGCACGGACGCGAACGTCGCGCCGTGGATGCCGTCGCGCCCCGTCTTCGCCCCGACCACGAGCACCGGATTGCCGACGCCCCTGGCCGAACCCCTGGCGATGTCGCCGTGGGCGATGACGCCCACGCACATCGCGTTGACAAGCGGGTTGTGCGTGTAACAATCGTCAAACACGACCTCGCCGCCCACGGTGGGAATCCCGATGCAATTGCCGTAGCCGCCGATGCCCGCGACAGAATGAGAGAACAGATAGCGGTTGTGCGCATCGGACAGCGGCCCGAAACGGAGGCTGTCCAGGAGCGCGACCGGGCGCGCGCCCATCGTGAAGATGTCGCGGATGATGCCGCCCACGCCCGTCGCAGCGCCCTGGTACGGTTCGATCGCCGTCGGGTGGTTGTGGCTCTCGATCTTGAAGACGGCGGCCATCCCATCGCCGATGTCGACGATGCCGGCATTCTCGCCCGGCCCCTGCAGGACGCGGGGACCGGCGGTGGGAAACTGGCGCAGCACGCGGCGCGAGCTTTTGTAGCTGCAGTGTTCCGACCACATCACGCTGAAGATGCCCGTCTCCACATAGTTCGGCAAGCGCCCGAGCAGCACGGTGACACGTCCGTACTCGTCATCCGTAAGACCGAACGAACGGTAGATCCCCTGATCACGCACATCCTCCGGCCGGGGCGGCCGCGCGCCATTCGCCGCTTGCGGCGCGCGCTTTGCCATCGCGATGATGTTGTCCTCACTGTGCTGCATATCGTCCCCTCCACGCCGCGGCGATCGAGGCAAACAGGCGGGCGCCGTCCGCCGAACCGAGCCGTTCGTGCGCCGCCCGTTCTGGATGCGGCATCATGCCAAGCACATTGCCCGCCTCATTGACGACGCCGGCGATATCTGCCACCGACCCGTTCGGATTGTGTCCGCGCGCATAGCGAAAGACGATCTGCCCGCGCTCCTCCATCCGGCGCAACGCGCCGTCGTCCACAAAATAATTTCCCTCGCCGTGCGCCACCGGGATTCGCACCGCTTCGCCCGGACGATAGCCGGACGTGAACGGCGTCCCTGTGTTCTCCACGCTCAATTCGGCCATTTCGCAGCGAAACTGGAGCGACTCGTTGCGCCGCAGCGCTCCCGGCAAAAGCCCCGCCTCCGTCAGCACCTGAAAGCCGTTGCAGATGCCGAGCACATATCTGCCCTCCCGCGCAGCCCGCGCCACCGCCCGCATGGCGGGCGAAAAACGGGCGATCGCCCCCGCGCGCAGGTAGTCGCCGTAGGAGAAGCCGCCGGGGATCACGATCAGGTCGTACTCGTCGAGGCGGTCCGCTGCGTGCCAGACCAGATCCACCGTTGCGTCGCCGAGCGCGCGCAGCGCCTTGACCGCGTCCATGTCACAGTTGCTGCCGGGAAATTGGATCACCGCGCTTCTCATTGCGCCTCCACCAGTTCAAACGTGTATTTTTCGATGACCGGATTGGTCAGCAGTTGATCGCACATGCCACGCACCAGTTCGTCCGCCCGCTCGCGGTTTTCCGCCTCCAGCGCGACCTCCATGTATTTCCCGATCCGTACATCCTGCACCGCGTGGTACTGAAGCGCGTGCAGCGCGTTTGTCACGGCCGCCCCCTGCGGATCAAGCACGCTGCCTTTGAGCGTCACATGGATTTTCGCCAGCACATTCACGCCAAATCAGCCTCCAGACGTCTGAGCACTTCGTTGTACGCCTGTTCCACCCGCCCCAGATCGCGGCGGAAGCGATCCTTGTCCAGTCGGTCCCGCGTCTCGCTGTCCCACAACCGGCAGGTGTCGGGAGAAATCTCGTCCGCCAACACGATGGCTCCGTCCGGCCGCACGCCGAACTCCAGCTTGAAATCGACGAGCAGCAATCCCCGCCGCAACAGATGCCCGCGCAGCAGGACATTGATGCGCAGCGCCTGCCGCTCCAGTTCGTCCATCTGTCCGTCCGTCGCAAGTCCCAGAACAAGCGCGTGCATGCGATTGACCAGGGGATCCCCCAGGGCGTCGTTCTTATAATAGAACTCAACGACTGGTTGCGACATCTCTCGCCCTTCCTCCCAGCCGATCCTCTGCGCCAGGCCGCCCGCCGCGATGTTGCGTACGACGACTTCCAGCGGCACGATTCGCACACGCCGCACCAGCATCTCGCGCGCCGATAGCTGCGCGACAAAATGGCTGCGGACGCCGTGACGGGCGAGTTCCGCGAACAGCAGCGAACTCACCCTGTTGTTGATCTCGCCCTTGCGCGCGATGGCGCCGCGCTTTTTGCCATTAAAAGCGGTGGCGTCATCCTTGAACTCCACCAAGTACAGGTCCGGGTCAGCCGTTTCATACACACGCTTCGCCTTGCCCTCGTACACCATCGCGCCGCGTGCGGGCACCGATACGGCGCCATTCCCAGCGCCGTCGCCGGATTCCGGCTGCCCGCCGGCAGCGTCATCAGAAACCGGGCCACCGGTCGCGGCGCCAGACGACATGCCGCCGGATTCTGTTGCACCCGCCTCCGCGTCTTTCGCATCTTCCTCCGGAGCGTCCAGCAGGCCGAGCCTGACAAAAATCTCATCAACGCGCCGCACGTGAAAACGGACATCAAAGCAATCGTCCAGTTCTGCGGCGGTCAGCCGCTCGCGGATCGCGGGTTCCGCCTCCACCAACTCGCGAAACGGCCGCTGTTCTCTCCATGCCTGCATCGCCTTTGCCTGCACAGTGTCGTATGCCTCTTCGCGCGACAGGCCACGCTCCACGAGCGCCAGCAGCACACGCTGGGAGAAGACCAGACCGAACGAGCGGTCCATGTTGCGCAGCATGTTTTTCGGATAGACAAGAAGGTTTGCGATGATGCCGTTCATTTTAGCCAGAAGATAGTGCGCGAGAACCGTGCTGTCGGGCAGGATCACCCGTTCCACCGACGAGTGGGAGATGTCCCTCTCATGCCACAGCGCTACGTTTTCGTGCGCGGCGACCATGTTGCCGCGCAACACCCGCGCGAGACCTGCGATCTGCTCGCAATTGACGGGATTGCGCTTGTGCGGCATGGCAGACGAACCCTTCTGGCCGGCGTAAAACGGCTCCTCCACCTCGCGGATCTCCGTTTTTTGCAGGCCGCGGATCTCGGTCGCTATCTTCTCCAGTGTGGCGCCGATCAGGGCAAGAGCCGACACGTATTCCGCGTGGCGGTCGCGCTGCAGCGTCTGCGTGCTGATCGGCGCCGGCTTCAGCCCGAGCTGTCCGCAAACCAGTTCTTCCACGCGCGGATCGATGTTCGCATAGGTGCCGACCGCACCCGACAGTTTGCCGTAGCGGACGCCTTCGGCCGCGTGCGTGAAACGGTCGAGCTGGCGTTCCATCTCGGCGTGGTAAAGCGCCAGTTTCAGGCCGAACGTCGTGGGCTCGGCGTGCACGCCGTGCGTCCGCCCCATCATCACCGTATCCTTGTAGCGGACCGCCTGCTCGCGCAAAGTTGCGATCAGCGCGCGCAATTGCGCGAAAATCAGTTCGTTTGCCCGCTTCAATTGCACGCCCTGCGCCGTGTCCACGACATCCGTGCTGGTGAGGCCATAGTGCACCCACTTGCGTTCCGCGCCAAGTGTTTCCGACACCGCCCGCGTGAACGCCACCACGTCGTGCCGCGTCTCCCGTTCGATTTCGAGCGCCCGCCGCACGTCCACGCGCGCGCGCTCACGGATCAAGCGCGCGTCTTCCCGCGGTATGACGCCCAGTTCGGCCCATGCTTCACACGCCGCGATCTCGACTTCAAGCCACGCCGCATACCGGCTCTCCAGTGTCCACACGGCGGCCATTTCGGGAAGCGAGTACCGCTCGATCACGAAAGTCCCTCTTTTCTCTGAGATTATCCCATCTGTAAAAATGACGACCTTTAATGATGTCCCGCATCCGCCAAAACATCGGGGTCCGACGGAACTGCACGATCAGTGTATCAAGCGGGTTACGCTTCGGTCAACAAAAATGCGAACGTTAAAAGAAAATAAGTCTTAAATGTTCGTGATTAGTGGATGATGATAACAACCTTGCGGTACCTGGGATGTACTTCAGGGTTTTCAGCATGGCGAGTTTTGGTGGAAAGCGTTGTACACGCTCTGCACCGCGGTTGCATAGGCCGGTTTGCGCCAATTGTTATACGAAGGGTGCGGCACGTCCATGATGACACGCCAGTTGTCAGGACGGAAATCCGCCAGGCGAAAGAATTTTTGCGCGAAGCGTCCGCAGGGGACGATGCTAAGCTCGCGCGACGAGAGCCTGTCCAGCCGCTTGCGCAGATTGTCTAGCAAGACATCCTGCAGGTCGTTGAGCCAGGGGTCCTGGAAGGCAGTGCGGTCGTTGGCCTGGCGCAAGGCGGCCATGCGCTCAAACAGCAACGCGTACCGCTCGGCCGTGTGCAGATCGCCGTAAGCTGCGCGCTGCAGGGGCAGGTTGCACGCGTTCATCAGCCCGATGCGGTCGAGCGATGGACGCCCAAGCTTTTCCTGGTGGTTCCGTTTGACCATGATGCCAAGCGGAATACGCCCGTATCGCTCGCCGAACAGGACACCCGCCATGGAAGCTCCGCTGGCGCCGGATACCGGCGCTCCGTGTTTCAGTTCCTCGATATGCGGACTTTCGAGCAAAAAGATAAATGTGGCGGTTTCCGGGACGATGTCTGGAACGAGATACTGCCGCGCAAGCTCATTGCACTGCAGGCGGAATTGATCGCGCAAGGAGCCGGACTCCTTTCCGCGCATCTTCGAAGTATGACACAACCATGGCACAACGGGAACGCAGCCGCGCAACCCCCGCCAACCCCATTGTACCATAACAGGCGCGCGAACAAGCGCGCAGGCTTTTGCGTCCTGCAGCAAGATCGATCTGCGCGCCATTGTATAGAAGAATCGTGCCGTGCTACAGTGAAAAAGTGGAGTGGACATGTTTATCTTGCCGCGGGAGGTCTCAAACGAGGTGTCAGTCCGGCGCGACCGTCACCGGCAACTTGCCCGTGGCGGGCCAGCCCGCGATGATGACGCGCGCGGCCGCCGCGACGGACGCCGGTGTCTGGTCGTAGGTGGCCAGACAGACGCGCAGTTGCGGTAGGCGCCCGGCGATATAGGGACTGCGTCCCGCAAAACCGACGACCACTTTGCCGAGCCGGACAAGCGTGTCGAGCGCAAAGTGAATGCGTTCGTCCGCGACGGAAGGCAACTCCACGATGACGAACCGCACATCGCGCAAAGACTCCTGCAAAGCGACCCACTCGCGGACGGCAACCGGGTCGTCCCGGTCTTCCGGCGGCGCCTGCAGCAGCGCGATATCCGGCCAGACTTGGCGCAACTCCGCCGCGAACGTCCCGCGTTCGGCGTGTTCCATCGCACCGTGGTCGATCCCCTGCGCCGCGGCGCGCAACAATCCGAGCGGTTCGCCGCGACGCAACTGCAGAGGCAGCGTCTCGCGTCCCTGCACAACCGTCACCGCGCGATACCCCGCGATGCGCGCAAGCCGGTCATGCACCGCTTTCTCCGCCACCGTGAGCGGCCGGGGAGAAGCCTGACCGACCAGCTTGCGCCGCAATGCGGTCACGCGCAAAGCAGCCTCTTCCAAACGCGCCAACGCGACTTCTCCGCTGCGCACGGCCTCGACCAGCGCATCGTAGACCGCCCGCTGGTGTTCTTTCCCATGGGCGACCAGGATCAAGTCGCAGCCCGCAGCCAAAGCCATGACCGCGCCGGCCGCCGGGCCGACGCCGTCCGCAACGGCCTTCATCCCCAGGCTGTCGGTGGCCACGACACCCGCAAAACCCAGTTCGTCGCGCAACAACCCCGTCACGATGCGATGCGACAGAGTGGCCGGCAATCCTTCGCCGTCCAGGGCGCCGTAGCCGACGTGCGCCGTCATGACGGCATCGACGCCGGCCGCGATGGCGGTGCGAAACGGAACGAGCTCGACATTCTCCAGCCGGTCGAGGTCACACGCCACGCGCGGCAACGCCAGATGGGAATCCAGTTCCGTGTCGCCGTGCCCGGGAAAATGCTTGGCGCACGCGAACACTCCCGCCTGGTGCAGTCCGCGGATAAACGCCGCGCCCTGCTCCGCCACGCGCCCCGGACGCTCGCCGAACGAACGCACGCCGATCACCGGATTGGCCGGATTGACATTCACGTCAAGAACCGGAGCGAGATCCATATGAATGCCGGCGGCGCGCAATTGTTCACCCGTCGCCCGCGCGACCTCCTCCGTAAAAGACAGATCGTCCACCGCGGCCAGCGCCATGTGCCCGGGAAAGCGCACAAAGTCTCCGGGCAGACGGCGGACAATGCCGTTCTCCTGATCCGCCGCCAGCAACAGCGGTTCCACATGGCCTGCCTCGGAGGCGAGTTGCTGCAAGGAGGTGGCCAGTTCCGCCGCCTGCCCGCCACTTTCCAGGTTGTTCGAAAACAACGGGATCGTCCCGACGCGCATGTCGCACACCAGTGTGCGCACCCAGTCATCCACCTGTGTCCCGCTGAAACCGAACCCGACAACCCGCCCCACCAGTTCGCGCACAACCCCGATGTCCGGTCTCATGACGGACAGTCCCCGCCGAGCGCGCGCCGTACAAACCCGCCCGCCTGCTCAAGCCTTGCGAGCGCTTCCGGCAGCCCGACACCCAGCAGGCCCATCACGATGGCCGCCTTCACATTGAACTCCGCCTGTCCGAGGAGACCGGCGGCCGTTTCCTCCGGAATATCCAGCACCTGTTGCAGCATGTTGACAGAACGCACGACCAGTTTGCGGTTGGTGGGACGGAGATCGACCATCAGGTTATCGTACACCTTTCCGATCAACACCATCGCCCCCGTGCTGATCATGTTCAGGACCATCTTCTGCGCAGTTCCCGCCTTCAGGCGCGTGGACCCCGTGAGAATCTCGGCTCCCGTGTCGACTTCGACGGCGATGTCGGCCACCTTGCTCATTTCCGCGTCCATATTGCACGAGACGGCGCAGGTTCCCGCACCGGCCGCGCGTGCCTCCTGCAATGCGCCGATGGTGTACGGCGTCCGGCCGCTGGCGCTCACACCGACGAGAAAATCCCGGGCGTTCACGCCAAGCTGCCGCACATCCTCCTGTCC